>JBHJOU010000667.1:0-8319 GCA_050329355.1 Rivularia sp. (in: cyanobacteria) | reverse complement strand
ACACCTGGATAACTTGATAACGATTGTTCAGTAACTTTGTTGTCATGCTGCTTTAAACGAGTGAATAGTACTCCAATCGATGACGCGAACCAATATTTAATTTATCTTAAAAATTCCGACGGTGTTGGGATGGAATTTATCCCGATTTTATTTTTGATTGTTTTCTAAAAGGAGGAAATTCTGTATATTGTTATTAAAGAACAACTCTAGCGCTAGAGTTATGGAGAAAATAATTATGATTGGGACAATAGAAGCTGCTCGATTACTCAAAATTTGTACTCAAAGAGTCCGGCAATTACTTTACAAAGGTCGAATTGTTGGAGCAAAAAAGGTTGGTAAATTTTGGCAGATTCCTCTAATCAATCAAATGCCCAAGGTTATAGAAGGTAAACGAGGTCCTAAAGGAACTTGGAGAAAACGAGTTAGCTCGGCATTAACTCGCATTCACGTTAATTCACATAAGATTAGAAGCAATAATCATGGCACTAAAGAACCTGTAATCATAATTAGATCCGGTTCTGAAAAAATTTATGCTCATGGCGTGCAAATCAATGGAAGTTGCAATGTGATTTACAGACCCGAGAAACCTCTTGATTGTGGAGCCACGCTTTGGATTGAGGTAGAACCTCATGTTGTGGTCAAACCTTTCATTTTTGCTAATATGACTCGTTTTTAGTACAACCAGATTTAAATTTCAAAACAAAAAAACGGCAGAGAAGTTAGATTCCCCACCGCTTTCAATTAATTAAAATTTTAGATAATTACCCCTCAACAGCTTGAGGCAAAGCATCATCTTGACCGCTGCTGTCTTCTGGTGTTTTCTCGGCAGTAACAAGAATATTTCCACCTTCATCCACATCAACTAAGGCTGTATCGCCTTCACCAATGCGTCCGGAGAGAATTTCTTCGGCTAGACTATCTTCCAGTAAGCGCATAATTGCCCTACGTAGTGGTCTAGCACCGTAGCTGGGGTTATAACCTTCTAGAAGCAAACGCTCTTTGAAACGGTCGCTCACTTGTAGCTCAATACCTTTTTCGGTGAGTCGTCCGAATACTTCCTTGAGCATGATATCGGCAATTAACATTACCTCCTCACGGTTCAACTGACGGAAGACGATGATTTCATCCAGACGGTTGAGGAATTCCGGACGGAAGTACTGCTTGAGTTCTTCGTTAACCAAAGACTTAATCCGATTGTACTGAGACTCGCTCGCGTCTTCGGCAAACTCGAAACCGATACCACCACCACCTTTTTCAATTACCTTAGAACCGATGTTAGAAGTTAATATCAACAAGGTGTTTTTGAAGTCTACGGTACGCCCCTTAGCATCAGTTAATCTACCGTCTTCAAGAATTTGAAGCAGCATATTAAATACATCGGGGTGCGCTTTTTCGATTTCGTCGAAAAGTACTACTGTATAAGGTCTGCGTCTGACAGCTTCTGTTAACTGACCGCCTTCGTTGTAGCCTACATAACCAGGAGGCGAACCAATCAGCTTACTGACTGTGTGACGCTCCATGAATTCGGACATATCGAGACGAATCATTGCTTCTTCTGAACCGAAGAAGTAAGAAGCCAAAGATTTAGCTAATTCAGTTTTACCTACACCTGTGGGACCTGAGAAGACAAAGCTCGCAATCGGTCGGTTGGGATTTTTCAAACCAACACGAGCGCGGCGAATTGCTCGCGAAACTGCTCTGACGGCTTCTTCTTGACCAATTAAACGCTGGTGCAAGGTGTCTTCCATGTGTAGCAATTTCTCGGATTCCGATTCGGTGAGTTTGTTCACCGGAACACCAGTCCAAGAAGCCACAATATGAGCAATATCTTCTTCAGTAACTACAGGCTCTTCCCCATCAGTACGGGAAGCACCGGCTTTACTTTGAGCAATAGCGCGAATTTCGGCTTTGATCTCCATTTCGCGATCGCGCAGTTCACCAGCTTTATCAAAATCTTGGGAACGTACTGCGTCATCTTTCTCTTTGAGAATTTTACGCAGTTCTTTGTCCAACTCTTTAGCTGCGGGAGGCAGTTGGGAGTTAATCAAACGTACCCGGCTTCCAGCTTCATCAATTAAGTCAATTGCTTTGTCTGGAAGAAAGCGATCGCTAATATAACGGTCAGATAATTTAGCCGCAGCTAGCACCGCTTCGTCAGAAATTTTCAATTTATGATGTTGTTCGTAACGGTCGCGCAGACCGCGTAAAATTTCAATAGTTTCATCTACTGAAGGTTCACCCACCATCACTGGTTGGAAACGACGCTCAAGGGCTGCATCTCGTTCAATGTGCTTGCGGTATTCATCGAGCGTTGTTGCGCCGATACACTGCAATTCACCACGAGCTAAAGCTGGCTTGAGAATATTGGCAGCATCAATTGCCCCTTCTGCCGCACCAGCACCAATTAAGGTGTGTACTTCGTCGATTACTAAAATTACATTTCCCGCCTGACGGATTTCATCCATAATTTTTTTCAGGCGTTCTTCAAATTCACCCCGATACTTGGTTCCTGCTACCAGCAAGCCAATATCAAGGGTTACCACACGCTTGTCTTCTAAGATATCAGGTATATCTTTGTTTGCAATGCGTTGCGCCAATCCTTCGGCAATTGCCGTCTTACCAACACCTGGTTCCCCAATTAATACCGGGTTGTTTTTGGTTCGACGACCCAAAATTTGGATTACTCGCTCAATTTCCTTGGCGCGTCCCACCACAGGGTCAAGCTTGCCATCCAAAGCCATTTGAGTCAAATTAGAGCCAAACTCATCGAGAGTCGGAGTCTTATTGCGTCCAGATTGACCAGTAGCCGCAACTTCAGCGGTTTCACCAAGCATACGGATCACTTGGGTTCTGACCTTAGATAGGTCTACACCCAGATTTTCCAGTACTCTAGCTGCTACGCCTTCACCTTCGCGGATTAAGCCTAACAGTAGATGCTCGGTGCCAATATAGTTGTGACCTAATTGGCGAGCCTCTTCTAAAGATAGTTCGAGTACTCGTTTTGCCCGTGGGGTAAACGGAATTTCCACGGCTACAAAACCCGAACCTCGACCTATAATTTTTTCGACCTCGATTCTGGCATCTTTAAGGTTAACGCCCATTGATTTGAGCACCTTAGCCGCAACGCCAGTACCTTCGCCAATTAGACCCAAGAGAATCTGTTCAGTACCAACAAAATTATGCCCAAGACGGCGAGCCTCTTCTTGAGCAAGCATTATTACTTTGATGGCTTTTTCTGTGAAGCGTTCAAACATAAGGCATTATTCCCATCGCCTGCGTCGTGCCGGTACGCTGATTTTAGCACAGGCAAATCCTATGGGTGTCTTTATCAACTTAGTAGACATCCAAATAATTCAAACCCACTTCATAGGTTGGAACTACATAATATTTATTACTTTGTTGTAGTCAGCATACTGAGGAGGTTAATTAAGTGTGCTATTTGACTTGACTACAATCTATATACACTTAGTTTGACCAATTTACGGAGTTATTTTCCAATCATCACTAATAACAATTTAATTTTTTTACGTCAAGACGATTTTGAACTTTATAAAAATTATTTATCGTTTAGTTAAATTTCATTTAAATATCATTTACTTTTAATTCTTAAAATCTCTTATGTATTTTGAGTAAAGGATACAAATGGTAATGGGTAATTGGTAATCGGTAACTGTCAACAAGATTTATCCAAACCTAAACAAACATTTACATCCCAATTGGCTAAAGTTTCTGCAAAATCTGGCTTGTGTATGCCTCCAAGCCATAAAATTAAGGCATCTTCACCGTTATCTTGGTAATAACGTCGTCGTCTCCCTGCTGTCTTAAACCCAAATTTTTCGTATAAAGATATTGCAGCTTGATTGGAAACTCTTACTTCTAAGGTGACTCTTTCTAAATTGCGATCGCGAGCTGTCTTGATCAAAGAATAAAGTAAAGCCGTACCCATTCCTTGACGGTGATATTCAGGATTTATTGCCAAAATTGTAATGTGGGCTTCTTCTAAAATTGACCAAAAACATCCCATCCCTAACAGTTTTTCGCCAGTATGAGAGGAAAATATACCTTGTATCTCGCTGTTAGGACTATCCATCTCCCTTTCATAGGCAACTTTCGACCACAATCCCCCAAAACAAATTTTATCCAGTTCGAGGATTGCCTCTAGATGCTCATTAGATAAAGGTTGAATTTGTATCTCAAATTTATTCACTTTATTGGTTATGGTACATCGCTCTTTGTACACTGGGAAACGGGAGATAAATGTCGCCCAGAATTCAAATACAAACAACTCATATTCTTATGGTATCGACTCACCCTGTTGGGATTCAAGAAAACGGTAGTAAATATATACTATCCCAGAGTAATCAAAAAGAAACTGTTTCACCAAATCAATCGCTTTTACCTTTGAGTGCAAAAATAAACGATCGCGATCGTTTAGAAATCGGGGGTTGTGATGTCACAACCTTAGTAAAACAATTTGGTTCTCCGTTGTATATTTTAGACGAAGAAAGCTTGCGAACAGCTTGCCGTCAGTATCGCGATAGTTTCAAGGAATATTATCAAGGTGAATCGAGAGTATTATACGCTTCCAAGGCATGGAATTGTTTGGCTGTGTGCGCCATCGTCGCATCGGAAGATTTAGGAATAGATGTAGCTTCTGGAGGTGAATTATATACTGCAATTAAAAGTGGTGTAAATGCCGATAAAATTTATTTGCATAGTAATAATAAATCTCGTGAAGAATTGATTTTTGCTGTGGAATCCGGTTGTACGATTGTGGTGGATAATTGGTATGAGTTGAACACTTTAGTCGAACTGGCTACTAAAAATGGTTCTTCAAGCTGTGTGCCATACCGGATTATGCTGCGTCTGACTCCGGGTATTGATTGTCATACTCACGATTATATCCGCACGGGACAGTTAGATAGTAAATTTGGTTTTGACCCCAATGCACTTGATGATTTGTTTGCTTTTGTCAGCCAAGAACCATCAGTATTTAATTGCGTTGGTTTACACGCTCATATTGGCTCGCAAATTTTTGAGAAACAACCTCATCAAGACTTGGCTGCCCTAATGGTAGAGTGGTTGAGAAAAGCGGCAACTTATGGTATTAAGATTAGCGAGTTAAATGTTGGTGGCGGTTTGGGAATAAAATATATAGAATCTGATGACCCACCGAGCATCGAAGAATGGGTAAAGCCGATTTGCCAAGTAATTCAAAAAGCTTGCCTTGATGGGAATCTTCCCTTACCAAAATTATTATGCGAACCAGGACGTTCTTTAATCGGTACTACCTGCGTTACGGCATATAGTATTGGTGCATCCAAAGAAATTCCCGGAATCCGTAAATATATTGCTGTAGACGGTGGAATGTCAGATAATCCCCGTCCAATTACTTACCAGTCAATTTATCGAGCAGTGGTGGCGAATAAAATGACCGTACCATTGAGCGAAACAGTCACGATTGCTGGTAAACATTGCGAATCAGGGGATATTCTAATTAAAGATGCCCAACTTCCCAAAACAGAAGCGGGAGATATTCTCGTAGTGATGGGAACAGGTGCATATAATTACAGTATGTCATCCAATTATAACCGTTTGCCTCGACCGGCAGCAGTTTTAGTTGGTAATGGGGAAGCAAGTTTAATTTTGCAACGCGAATCATACCAAGACTTGATTCGTCAAGATTGCTTACCAGAACGACTGAAAAAAAACGAACAATAAAAGATTCAGGGGTTAAGTAGTAAGAAACCATAAAAACTGATAAAAATCAACTATTTTATGCATCATCGTTCATGCTACCATGCCCTTAAGCTGCCCTTGTTGGCATCTATAAATCTTTTATACTGTGAGCAAAATATCCTTCAACCAAAGCGCGTAATCCAGATGTCATGGGGAATTTATGGAAACAATGGCTGGCAAACCTGGGATGGTCGCAGTCCTTGTTAAAGACTCTGGATATCATGTTAGTGCTGGCGCTAACGTATATGATGCTAGTATTTATTAGCGAACGTCGCACCCTATGGATGGTGCGGGGTTTTATTGTTTTAATGCTAGCTTCAGCTCTAAGTGGTTCCTTACAGCTACAATTGCTCAATTTTGTTTTACAAAGCTTGGTATATGGTTGTGCTGTAGCAATGGCGATAACTCTTCAGTCAGAGTTTCGCCGTTTTCTAGAGCAATTGGGACGGGGTGAATTTCGCCAATTGTTCCAAACTTCGAGCTTAGCGGTACCGAAATCTTATAGTGTAATTGATGAAATTGTTGATGCAGTTAAAGAGCTTTCCAAAAACCGAATTGGGGCTTTGCTGATTGTAGAGACCACTGGTCCAATTGACGAACGGGATTTTTCCGTACCGGGAGTAAAGCTAAATGCTGAAGTTTCTAAGGAACTGCTACAAACAATTTTTCAACCAAAAACTCTTCTGCATGATGGTGCAACATTAATACGTGGTTCTCGGATTGTATCATCGGGTATAATTTTACCGCTATCGGGGCGCACTGCCTCCCGTCAGTTAGGAACGCGACACCGTGCGGCGATGGGAATTACTGAGCGTGTCGAAAATTGTATTTGCGTTGTTGTATCAGAAGAAACAGGTTCTATTTCTCTAGCAGAAAGGGGAACTTTGAATAGACCATTGACAATCACGAAGCTGAGAGATTCCTTGGAGACTCGATTTTCTCCTGCTGTGGATCGGGAAGCTGTAGCTCCTGGCTTATTTAGTTTAGGTCGTCAAATTCGTGATCAGTCAACCGCATTAATTTCACGTTTACTTGGCTTAGCATCGACTGCTTCTCGGAATAAAAAATGACAGCACAATCAACAAAACTGGAAGATTTACCAAGCGACTTAAAAAAAGAACTACTACCCAAGCACGTTGCAGTAATTATGGATGGTAACGGTCGATGGGCTAAACGTAGAGGTTTACCTAGAATTATGGGGCATAAGCGAGGAGTTGATATTCTCAAAGATTTGCTCCGCTGCTGTCAAGATTGGGGAATAAAAGCTCTAACTGTTTATGCTTTTTCTACGGAAAACTGGGGTAGACCCCAAGAAGAAGTGGAGTTTTTGATGACTTTGTTCCAGCGGGTTTTACGTCAAGAACTACGAGAAATGTTAGAAGAGAACGTCAAAATCAGCTTTGTAGGCAATTTACTGGCTTTACCAAATGCTCTACAGGCAGAAATTAACAAATCTATTGAAGAAACTAAAAATAATCACGGTATTAAATTTAATGTTGCTACCAATTATGGGGGTAGAGAAGAAATTATCCAAGCTTGTCGTGCCATCGCCGAAAAGGTCGATAAAGGATTACTCCAACCTGATGAAATTAATCAAGCAGTATTTGAGCATCATCTTTACACCACTGGAAACTGTGACCCAGATTTAATTATTCGCACCAGTGGAGAAATGCGTTTAAGTAATTTTCTCCTATGGCAATCAGCTTATTCAGAAATATATTTTACCGATACTTTGTGGCCAGATTTTGACCGCAACGAATTTAAGAAAGCTTTATTTGCTTACCAGCAAAGAGAACGGAGATTTGGTAAAGTTTAAAGTGGTTAGTTGATGGTGGTTAGTTGATGGTTGATGCTTGTTAGTTAATGGTTATTTATTTTCTCCCCATCCCACCATCCTCTTATGGTCCAGAAAAAATTGCTTCTTCTATATCTTGGCGACTCAGAGAATACTTAAACGAGCGTTGAATATCTTCTCTATTGTCTCCGGCATTGAGATATCGGACTGTAATTTCTTCAATGTCAAGCAAAATTTCTGCTTCCCAAGCGGGCTGCTTTACGTGCCATATATGTAAATATGTTTCGTTTTGTTGACAGCCTTTGTTTTCTAACCATTTTTCAATTTGCGGAAGTGGATGATTATATAGTGGGGTTTCGGAATTTAAAAGATACATAGGAATTTTAGATTTTAGATTTTAGATTTTAGATTTTAGATTTTAGATTAAATAATTACTAATTGTTTGACTTGATTCTTACCCGCTATTGAGTTGCAAACCCCATTCTGATAGCACAAGTCCATTCAAATGGACTAAAAATATTACAGGTTTACGTTAGTTATATTTTGATTTTTATTTCTATTTTGTATTATCTAGTTAATCATGCTTATGGTGCAAGATATAAGGTACCGCATCTCGCCATTTTATGAAGTATTTTGACATTTTAATTGTGAAATTGATTGACAATGTTTGATTTATTTGAATTAATTATTTGCTGCACTACAATATCTGGCTGTTGGATGTTTGTTTGAAAAGCTGCTTCACCTTTAGTTAAACCTACGGCAATTACTAAGAGCAAACATCCTAA
>JBHJOU010000928.1:0-3697 GCA_050329355.1 Rivularia sp. (in: cyanobacteria) | reverse complement strand
TTAGTTAAGAAGTTGGGTATCGAAGACGTACAAATGGCTTACGATGAAGCTGTTTCCGCAGCTATCTTCTTTTTATGGCAAGAATTTGGTGGAGATTTAAATTTAGGGATAGAATCTTTTAAAAGCCGCTGTCGTCGGGATGGTCATAAATGGTGGCAAAATGTTTTAGTCTTGGATATTGGTGGTGGAACTACCGATTTAGCTTTAATTAGATTGACATTAGAAGAAATTGACCCCTTTGAACCTACTGAAGATAAAGGTGACGGTGGTCGTTATTATAAACTTACACCAAAATTGTTGGGTTCCTCCGGTCATTTACAATTGGGTGGGGAATTGATTTCGTTACGATTATTTTTGTTGCTGAAAGTTGCGATCGCGGATTCTCTCTTAAGTGCAGTTGCGGAGGATATTTTACCAAAAGAGGTGTTGAAAGTCCAGCCAGAAGAGTTAAGCGAGCGGTTTTTAAATAACGGTAAATATCGTCAAGGTTCGCTTTTAGCTTGTGTCGATCAAGAAATTCGCGAAGGTGATACCTATAAAGAAGCTTTAAACGACGCTGAAAAAATCTTACCTACCCGATGGAAGAATCGTTCATCCCGTTCTCAAACATTTTACGACCTCTGGGAACACGCGGAAAACGCTAAACTTGCTTTAGGACAAAAAGGTTCTGTAGTAGATGCAGCAGAAGCAATATTTGTTTTAGATGGAAGACAAATATCGGAATTACTTGCTCAAAATGATATTCAATTACCTCCAGATGTAGTTGATAAAATTAGCGTCACCTTAACCGGAGAACAATTTGATAAAGCCGCATCTCCGGTAATTCAAGAAGCAATTGGTATCGCTTCTGGATTAATTGAAAATGCTTTTAAATCCAAGTTTGTCAGCGAGATAAATTTAGTTAAAACAGATGAAGAGCAAGTAAAGAAAGAACAAGTAGACTGGTTAATTTTATCGGGTAAAACTTGTAATTTAGAATTGGTAGAACGGGAACTTTATCGAGTATTTAGTAAATCCGATTACTTTGTCTGGAATGAAGAAAGAGTCACTTTTGAACCAGAATACACTAAATTAGCTACATCTGCCGGAGCTTGTTTCGCTGAAAAACTCCGTCAATTAAGCTTTTCTCCTCAAGAGTCAAAAGACTTGCTGAGAAAAGGAGCAAATCAACTTTATATAGATGTCAAAAATTTATTTTACTTCCTACCTTGCTCCTTCGTTAGAGAAGTTATCGGAGGAAGTCCCGTTCCTATTTTTCACGCTGGGCAAGAACTTTATCAACTCAAAGCTGAAGAAGGAATGGCTAAATTACGCAGCGATTGGTTGGGGATGCAGTTAACTAATAATATCAGACGACAAGACTTTGAAAAAATGAAGTTACAGTTGTGGGGAAGTTATAACGGTGATGCTTTAATGAAAAAATTAGGAATCACCGAAGATGATTTTAAAAATAATATCAAAGTTCAATTTGAAATCAATCAAAAATTGGATATAGATTTACTACTTTGTCGAGGAATTCCTCATTATTTAATACCTATAAATATCCCCAATATAGACGCAGCAAAAGCCATTGGAAACCAAGAATTAATTACCGACGAATCTCAAGTTATTTGTGATATTGCAGTTAACGTCGTCGAAGCCGCAAATGCTTTAAAAACAGATGCACATACAGTATTATTTAAAGCCGGTAAAGATTACAGCAAAGAATTAAGAGTATTCCGCTACGAAAACGATACCAACCAACCGCAAACTATCGGTTTAATAGCTGAGCTTCCACCATTTCCAGCCAGTGGTAAACACACATTTTACTTTCAATTCCGCAACCCCCAATCCAACAAATGGGAGTTAATTGGAGAGCTACCACAACCACCAGTTAATAGCGAATATCCTTGTCGTTACTACGTCACCTTAGACTTTAAAGGAATATTACGAGTACATCCCTTTGAAGTACCTTATTGGATATCTAATAATCCCGAATTTCTCAAACAAGAAGGATGTATATTTCGAGATACATTACAACCACAATCTACTAATGTTGAAGCTGAAAGAGATCCGTTTTGTGGTATGCATTAGTCTTGGAAATGCCGTGACGCACCATCATATAATGTCGTATGCATTTGTAGGGTGTGCCACGGCACAAATACGTTCACTTGAAAATGACAACCTTGGAAATGCCGTGACGCACCATCAGAATATATTAAAAATCATAATACATTAACCACATCTAATGGTACCTTACTCGTAAAACTAACTTAACAAAGGATAAATATGAAAAATTATGAATATGAAAAACAATATAAACAGGAGGTAACTGAATTTTTCAATAAACGAAATAACTACGATAGCGATTTTCGTCACCGTCTAGCTCTTGCTTTGGTTGAGCAAATACTACTTAAAAGAGGACAAAATATATTGGATGTAGCAACGGGTACGGGAATTGTCGCCATTGCAGTAGCCGAAATCGTTGGAAATCAAGGTAAAGTTGTCGGTGTTGATATTTCTTCAACTATGCTTAACCAAGCACGCAAAAAGATTGAAGAAAAAGGCTTGCACAATATTGAATTGATTGAAGCTGATGCAGATTATATAAACTTTGACGATGAAAGTTTTGATGCAATTTTCTGCTCTTCATCTTTGATGTGGTTGAGTAATATTCCTGCTACTTTACACAAATTGTATCGTTTTCTAAAAAAAGGTGGTGCGGTAGCTTTTTCTTGCTTTTCTGATACATCTTTTATGACACCTGTAATTATAGAAGCTTGCGCTAAAGCTTGTGGGTTATCCCTACAAAATATTAATTCTCCTTTGGGTAATCATCAAAAATGCCGCGATTTATTACATAAAGTTGGTTTTCAAAGAATTTATATTCAAACACAACAATTTGGCGATTATATTAGCCTTGAAAATGCAAAATCTTGGAATGGAGATTGGCTTCATCCCCAAAGTAATCCTTTGACAGAACTTTCTCAACTTCAATTGGAACAATGTAAAATAGAATATCAGGCAGCAGTTGAAAAATTAGCTACAGATAAAGGTGTTTGGAGTAATCAAACAAGTTTCTTTGTAGTTGGCTATAAAGATTAAATAAAAAGAAATACTATAAGCATGATGGTGCGTCACGGTATTTTGAAGATTGTAATTTAAATATTTAATCTATTCGTGCCGTGACAGCACCCTACTTCCAAGGATTAACGATAATCAAGCCTGCATATTTAAAATCATCTTCATTACGATTTACCAAACTGTAATTATTGTGTATTGCGATCGCAGCAATTAATGAATCCATTGCAGGCATTTTCTTTCCTTCAACTTCAAGTCTCCCGGTTAATTCTCCCCACACTAACATAACATCTGTATCTATCGTTAAAATCTTTCCTCGAAACCGAATTAATAATTCGTCATTTAGCCATTCCTGAAGAATCTCTTTGCGTTTTGACTCCGGTAACTTTTTAATCCCTTTATAAATCTCACCAATAGTAATAACGCTTAAATAAACACTTTCTTGCTCAATATTATCAATGCAATTAATAACTTTTTCAGCAGGTTGTTTTGCTATTAATTCAGAAATTACACAGGTATCGAGCAGATATTTCATAAAATAATATAGCAAATTTCAGTTGATTCCAATACACTAAAACCTCACCCCCTTCCCCTCTCCTGTCAGGAGGAGAGGGGTGCCCGGAGGGCGGGGTGAGGT
>JBHJOU010000011.1:0-5245 GCA_050329355.1 Rivularia sp. (in: cyanobacteria) | reverse complement strand
TTAGTTACGGGGATAGCTTTTTTTTGGCATTTGGGAAGCATTAGCTTGATTGATGAGACTGAGCCGCTGTTTGCGGAAGCTTCTCGCCAAATGTATGTCACTGGTGATTGGATTACGCCTTATTTTAACGGGGAGACTCGTTTCGATAAACCCGCTTTGATTTATTGGTGTCAAGCAATAGCTTACATGATTTTTGGGGTTAATGAATGGGCGGTGCGTTTACCTTCGGCGCTCGCCGCTTTGGCAATGATTGCTTTGGCGTTTTATACTTTGTACTGGTATCAAGCAAAAATTGACGATTTGGAAGGGGTTTACCGTGGTTCTCGACGTTGGTTAACTGCTGGTTTGGCTGCTACTGTCATCGCTTTGAATCCGGAAACCATCGCTTGGGCTAGGGTGGGTGTTTCGGATATGCTGCTTACCGGATGCATAACTTCGGCTTTGTTATGTTTCTTCTTGGGATATGCCCAACCTCCGACATCTTCAGTAAAAGCACGGTGGTATTTTCTTTTTTATGTATTAATTGGTTTAGCTATTTTAACTAAGGGTCCGGTGGGTATTGTTTTACCGGGCTTGATTATTTTGCTATTTTTGGTTTATTTAGGGAATTTTTGGCAAATTGTACGGGAAATTAGCTTAATTCGAGGTATGTTCGTTATCTGTGCCGTGTCAATTCCTTGGTATCTATTAGTAACTTGGCGCAATGGTTGGAATTTTATTGATTCCTTTTTTGGCTTACATAATGTTGAACGGTTTACAGAAGTTGTTAACGGACATTCGGCTCCGTGGTATTTTTATTTTATAGTTGTAACGGTCGGTTTTGCTCCTTACTCAGTTTACTTACCTGTGGCGATCGCCAGACTAAAGTTGTGGCAGCGTAAATCATGGATGGCTACGGAACGTTTTCAACAGCTTGGTTTATTTGCTTGTTGTTGGTTTATCGGTGTTTTCAGTTTTTTTACGATTGCCGTTACTAAGCTTCCCAGCTATGTATTACCGTTAATGCCAGCCGCTGGTATTTTGATAGCGTTGTTATGGAGCAATTTGATTGTAGATACGGGTAAGCAAGCAGTAGAAACAAGTTTTCCTAATAGCTCTTCCTCGTTATCTCCTGTCTTAATTTCCTCACCTTTAATACAAGCGAGCGGGTGGTTAAACGTAATTTTTACGTCAGCGTTAGGATTTACGCTTTTCCGCGTTAGCAGTTTAATCGGTTACGATCCAGCAGCACCGAATTTTCCCCAAATGCTGCAAAAATCTAATTTACCAGTTTTAGCAGGCATAATTTGGTTGGCTGCGGCTGTAATAATTGCGATTTTATTAATACGTCGTCGTTATTTACATTTAATAGTGATAAATTTGTTAGCGTTTACAGTATTCATGATATTTGTTCTGACTCCAACTTTATTTGTGTACGACCAAAGCCGTCAACTACCTTTAAAACAATTATCTCAATTAGCGGTACAGGTACAAAAACCTGGGGAAGAATTAATCCAGGTTGGGTTTAAAAAACCTAGCGTTGCTTTTTATGCTCAACGTCAAATTAATTATATTCCAAACAACCAAGAAGTAGGAGATTATATTCAAAATCAAGCCAAATCTAACTCAGTATTGATGATTACACAACCGAAAAAAATTTCTGAAATTGGTTTAAAAGCAACCGAATATCAAAGTTTAGCCGAGAAAACAGCTTATCATTTGATTCGAGTAGAAATCAATCAACAATAAACAATTAACCTTGCTAGTCGTTGTTACCAGGGAGCCAGAGGCTGGTTTATTTTCACCAGGGAGCGAGACGCTCCCTCTACCAACTAATTAATTACTAATTGACAAAGCTTGATTGATTTTATTTAATAAATTTTCCATAGAAATTGAACGAGGTAAAACTTGAGTGGCGATGGTTTCTTCCGTTTCTAAATTTTCCAATTCTGTGGGATGAGAATTTAATCGCCGATCAAGTAATAATAATGGTGGTAAATCCGAAGCCATCTGCGCTAACGCCAATAGTATTGATTCAACATTTAATTCTATCGTGGATTCTGCCAAACAAATTAATAACAAATCGACACTTTCGTGACGTAGCTGTTGTAACATTTCTTCCCAAGTGTTACACATCGCTGCTTTGAAACCCGCTGTTTGCAGGTACTGAATCAAAGCTTGAAACCATTCTGTGGGACGAGAGTTTGTTTGGGTTTGTTCGTTATTTAAGGAACAAGGAAGTTTGGGATTACAAGGTAAATTTACTGTTTTGCAATCATATTTGTTGGTTTTCTTGGTTTCGCAATTGATTGCTACTCCTGGTAAATCCGGTAGGATTGTTAAGTCTACTACTAAAATATTTGGAGGACAACATACACCAGCAGCGATTTGCAACACTGATAATAAAGTATGTGCTTTTTCTCGGTCAATTTTTTGATCTTTACCTAATTGTGTTAAACAAGGAAATACCGATAGTTGACTGATTTGTGATGCTGCTTGTGTAGTTTCGACGCTGCGAGTTACTAAAGGTAAAGCCGCTAATATCTTACTTTGACTAATTTGCTTTAAGTAAGTTTGAGCAAACGGCATTTCTACATCTAATAACATCACATCAAAATTCCAAACACGGGCTAAAAGTTGTGCTTGTTCGATGTCATCTGCTTCTATGACTCGATGTTTTCCTAAAGATGGATGATAGCTTAATGATTCGATTTCTGGTTCAACTAATCTCAATATCCGCAGTGGAGTTACGACTTCACTGGCTTTATTCCCGGGAGCATCTTTCGGTTTTTCGGATGGTGTCACGGATAACTTTTCTAATATCCCTGCCAATGCTTGATGTTGTACTGGTAAACTCAGAAAATAATCGGCACGTTTACTAAATGCTTGTTCTTTTTCTGCTGCACTAGCCGTGACAATCGTGGGAATATCACGAGTTGCAACATCCGATTTAATTAATGTCAACACATCCCAACCCGAAAGTAAGGGTAGTAAAGGATTAATAAAAATCGCTTTGGGTTGCAATCTCCGAGCTTTTTCTAATGCTTCGCATCCCGAACGAGCAATTACTACTCGGTATCCTAAAGCGCTAAGATTTTTTGTAAAATCATCTATATATCGAGCGACGGTTTCTACAACTAATACCAAACTGTTGGGAACCGTTTGTACCTTAGAAATTGAATCAAAATTCGCTGATAATTTAAAATTATTTAAGCTATTTAAGGAATTGTTTTTAACAGAATTAGGAATATTTTCTACAGATAATTCTTTCATAGAAGAACCACGCAGTACTCCATCTTCTTTAACAAAATCTGGTTTTGGGAAGTATTCTTGCGTATTACTTAAATCGATTTCTCCAACCATTTTATTTGGAGGAGATGGTGGTAGAAGCAATGTAAACTGACTTCCCGAATTTTCTCGTGATAAAAAACTCACGTCACCACCATGAAGTCGAGCTAAAGCCCTCGTTAATACTAACCCCAAACCAGTACCTTCATATTGCCGAGTCATGGGATTTTCCAATTGCTGAAATTTTTGGAAAATTAGATGTTGTTGACTATCGGGAATCCCAATCCCTGTATCCCAAACAGTAAAAGCAATCCATCCTTCCCAACAATTTATTTGCAAGCCGATTTCACCGCCCGCTTCGGTAAACTTAAAAGCGTTGGAAAGTAGATGTATCAGCATTTGACGCAAACGCAATTCATCGGCGATAATTTCTTCTAATCCCAACTCAATATCGAGAATAAATTGATATTCTTGATCTAACTCTGATGCTGTGGCTTTGGTTGTTTGAGCGTGAATTGCTTTTGCTTCCTTCAAAGCGCGATCACAAACGTTGCGAATATTGACTTTGCTCGGAGTCAAGGTCATTTGACCTGTTTCCATACGGGTTAAATCTAAAATATCATTAACCACGCTCATCAAATGACGACCACTTTGATGAATTAATTGAGCATACCTTGCTTGTCTATCATTGAGTTTTCCTAACTGCTGATCGCAAAGCAACCGCGATAATCCTAACACGGCTGTTAAAGGAGTTTTCAATTCATGACTAATACAAGCCAAAAACTCATCTTTTAAACGATTAAGTTGAATTAAATCGGCATTTTTAGCCGCAAGCTCTTGAGTCAATTGATGCTGTTCGGTAACATCAGTAGCCAAAACCAGCCACAATCGCGTTTTTTCGCAATTATTAATTAATTCCGGATTCGAGATTTGCTCATTACCTAAATCAAGAATATCCGTATCATTAATATCTAAAGGTGTTTTTGCAAATCGCCAAACTCTTTCTTGTCCGTCTTGCATTTTCACAATACAAACACAATTACCCGGTTCGCTATCTGCAAAACAGCGATTTAATGCTGAATTTCCCAGATTTTCCGATAAATCTGGCTCGTTTCCATCCCAAACGTCCGTTTGCGTGACTTTCCCTTCAATTGTCTTTTCTAAAAGTTCTTTTAAACCTTCTGGATCTTTTAATTGAACAAATTGTTCATACCACAGATGATTTTGCGATACTACTTCTTGGGTATCTGTTTCTAACATCAAAGCCCAGGGAAGCCCTTCAAGCAATTGTGCTGCATATTTATATGCTAGTTGACTTTTCTCCTTGAGCTTGCGCTGATGAATTTTATGCTTAGCATCCGCATAACTGATCACTCCAGTATTATCGCCATGGACATGGACAATATTTGTTTGAGAAATCACCGAGATTCCATTACCCACCTCTTGATATTCTGCATGTTGATGTCCCGTAGCGATCGCCATAGGTTCGTTCCACTCGGATAATGCGATGTGTCGCAACAGCTGAGAACTATCCAAAAGTCCTAAAAATTTACCATCTTGATCCACCACCACCCAATTAGGAGATTTGGTTGGCAATTTTTGAGAACGTAATTTAGTTCCAAATTGCTCTAAACTTAAAGAAGAGCTTAAGATTTGGATCGGTTGAATAAAACCTGAATCCAAACAAGAGATTGGTTGCTCCCAATCAAATTTTTGCGTGTTTCCTAACTTATCCTTTTTCTCATAAACGATTTGCGCTAGCAGATTGGTCGAGTCAAGCAATCCTAGGGGAATTTGCTGCTCGTTTTTTACCACTAAGCAGTCGTAATGGTGTTGCTCGAAAAGACCAAGTACCTTTATCAGAGGAGTAGTCTCGTAACAACTGGGTACTAAGGTTATAAACTCGTAAAGTGGGTAATGTTGGATTGACATATGCCTTGCGGGAGTTATTCCTAAGGAAGCATCCGGCATCACTAAC
>JBHJOU010000989.1:0-6532 GCA_050329355.1 Rivularia sp. (in: cyanobacteria) | reverse complement strand
AAAATCATAGCGTTCTGATAAACGTAACCACATATCCCAATCTTCAGCAAGTGTTAATGACTCGTCAAAAATACCAATCTCAGTTAATGCTTCTCTCCTAATTAAAGGATTAGAACCATTTTCTAAAATATTTTGTACCAACATTTTTTCATAGGCACTACCATTAATATTTATATAATTACCCTGATGAAAAAAATTGCCATATTCATCGATATAGTCAACCCAACTATAAGCAACTCCAGCTTGAGGATTTTTTTCTAAAGCTGTTAATTGCGCCTCTAATTTATCTGGAGTCCAGATATCGTCAGCATCCAGAAAAGAAATAAATTCACCCGCAGCTCGTTCCATTCCCCGATTTCGAGCCATACAAACACCAGAGTTTTCATAAGAAAACACTTGCAAACGCGAATCTTTAATACTATAAAGAACTTCTAAAGTTGAGTCTTGAGAACCATCATTAATTACGATTAATTCTAGATTACTAAAACTTTGATTCAATACCGACATAACTGTCTCTTGAATCGTTTTTGCAGCATTGTATGCTGGGATAATTACAGATATAACTGGTTTTGTATTGTTGTTCATGTTTATATTTTTAGATAATTTAAGATTACTTACTCGTTATTATGACGTAACTTCTGGAACCGTTTGAACAATTGATTGAGTTTTTCTTTATATTGAGAAAACATTTGAGGTAGAAAAATCCGTATAGTTATTAAATAAATTAAAATTAATACAAATGGTCTAATCAGTAGAGGTAAATTATATGAAATTAAAAGACCTGGAATAATTAATAAAATCGGAACAAAACAAGGAACAATAAACTTGGGGAATGACCAACCTAAACTTCGACAAGCTACCCACCACCAGTAAATAGTCCAGCCAACTCCTAACACCAATGCAACAGCTAAACTCACTCCGAAAATTCCACCTAAATTAGCACCAAGAATAAAACTACCTACTGCAATTGGAGCTATTTGTAAGTTTACTTTAGCATTAATATCGGGACGACCTTTAGCAACCAACATCGAGAATAATGAAGAATTAATAATACGAAAATAGGAAAAAATTAGTAACCCTGGAATTACATTAATAATCGGTATCCACTTGGCTCCAAAGACTAAAGTGACAACATATGAGTCTGTCATCAGGAAGATTAAAGCGCAAATCGCAACTGTTAAAATAGCAGTTTGTTCTACAACTTTTAATAAAATATTTTGTTGTTGCTTATCATCTGCTAATTGAGCAAAAATCGGCATTCCTAATTGATTAAATACAGCACCGACAATACTTGAAAATGCATTTGTTAGCTGATAAGCAAGATTATAGTAACCAAGACTCGCACTACCCAAAAGTTTTCCTACGGTAAAATTATCTATGTTGAAATTGGTATACAAACCGAAGCTGGAAGCAACAGTACCAAAATAGAAAGATTGAACTTCCGATTTAACTTCTGAATCGATTTGTAAACGGAATTTATACCCCGAATAATAACGAGTTAACACACAATTAACTAACCAAGAAGTTGTATCACCAATCACAAAAGACCAATAACTAAAGCCCAAAAATGCTGCACCCGTAGTAGCGAGTAATCGTGTAATCGAATTAGCTAAAGTAATATTGGCGATCGCTCTATATTTTAACTGTCGCGTCATCACGCTAGAATAAACATAGCTAGCAGAAGAAAGTATCAGATTAAACGCAAAAGCTACTAATATCCAGGTTAAAGTTGGCTCTTTAAAGAACATCGCTATCAGTGGGGCTGTTGCTATCACTCCCACCGCTAAAGCTAATCCCACTAACAAACTAATAGTGTAAGCAGTGTTGACATATTTGGGATGTTCTATTCCCTTATAGATAATGAAAGCACCCGCAGTATCCTGAATGAATAACGAGAAAAAAGACCAAAAAACATAAGCAATTCCAATGATTCCGAAATCAGATGGCTGTAATAATCTTGCTAAAACCAGACTACTGAGAAAAGCAAAGATACGGGTTACGAATGTGGCGTAGGAAATCCATAAGCCATTTTTGAAAAGTGCAGTTGCTTTCACTATCAGTTTTTACCTTGTACTGAGGAAGCAAAACCGAGAGAACGTCCGATGGCTAATTTTGATACCGATGACAAACGTACCGACATCAGAGTTACTAAAGAACGCATATCTCGATAAAAAATCGATCTGTCGCACATCAAAGCTTGATCAATAAAATCTTTTGCTGTTTGCATATCACCAGCTTGGAGAGACAACCGCGCTAAATAGCGATACATATAAGCATATACAGTTGGTAACATCGGCTTAACTAACATTGGCGATCGCGCGAGAGCATCTTCAATAACTAGCTCGCCACTATTCCGCATTTGGACGATATTGAAAGATAATCCGGAAGGGCGCACACGGTAATAGCATAAAATCCGTTTTTCTCGGTAAAATTGCCATTTCTGCGTTGCAGCGATTCGCAACCACAAATCCACATCTTCCCAACTACGCAGGTTTTCATTAAAATCGCCTACTTCATCGATTAAACAACGACGAAACACTGCATTAGAACCATGCCCAACAAAGTTTTTGCACAATAACGCCACTACAGGATTTGGGTGTACAGGTTTACCGCTCAAAGTGATAAACATCGGTTTTCCATCATCGCGAATTGTCCGCGAAGCACTGTAAACTACACCAACATCAGACTGACTGTACAATCGAGCGATATGAGTTGCTAATTTATCTTGATGGTAAATATCATCACCATCAAGTAAAGCAATATATTCACCCCTTGCATGACGAATACCATAATTTCGTGCTGAGGATAAACCTCCGTTTGATTTTTGTAATAGTTGAAATCGCGAATCTCGTTGACAAATTTGCCGCACTATAGTGGCAGTATTATCTGTAGAACCATCATCAACTATCAATGCTTCAAAGTCTGAAAATGTTTGCTGCTCTAAAGAAATCAGAGTTTCTTTAATATATTTGCTGACATTGTAAGCAGGAACTATAACGCTAACTTTTGGTATTCTCATCATGATTCTTCTCCCGAAGTACTTTTGTAGAAAAATTCCCCATCAAACAATTATCGATTAGCTGCAACTTGACTAATTTGCTTGTCTAAAATATCCAAAATTTTCTCATCTTTACAGATATCAAACTTTCTCGCAAAATGAGCATTACTTTGCAAAATTGCATGATAATCATCGATGGTTAATATTTTAGGTCGTCCATTTTTAGTTTCAGAAAAATCAAAGTAACGTTTATTGTGGTTACACAAATTAAATTTTCCACTATTAATTAAAATTGTTTGAATGAAAGATTCATCTGAATTACATACTTCCTGATAATATTCAACAACTTCCGGATGAATTTCGCAAAACCTATACAAATAATCGACGCATTTTTGAGATAATGTCGTAAAAGAAGAACCTCCATAGCAAATAAATTCTTGATTAAAGAATGATTTTCTTCTTACACCAAACATTTCATATGCTAAATTAATTCTGAAAAAAGGTTGTAAGTAATTAATTATTTTTATGGGTACAAGTAATTGCTTTAACCAATGAGGGAATTTTGTAAGTAAATCAATATTTTTATATTTAAATAAATAACGATTCTTTCCTTCTCGCATACTCCAATGACTTTCGGGTGAAAAAACATTAAAGCATTCCATAAAGCCATCATAATCTGTTTTTGATAAGAAATACTCAATTTCTGATATTGGCTTTATTGGGTAATCTTGACCAGAAAGATAAATTAGCCAATCATATTCAATTTTATGATCAATCAACCACTTGATACCATTTAGATAAGATTGAATGACAAAAAAATCTCCGCGCTTTCCTCCATTACTTTTCAATACTTTAACACCACGTTTTTCTAAGCCATCCTCATCTAAATTACACTTACTAAAATCATGGCTGATAATAATTTGATTCCCAAAAGCTGATTTCTGAATCCTATCAACTAAACGATAAATTTGTTCCGCATTTTGATGAGTTTGTATCAAATAACAAATTTTCATGATATTTAGCAATCAAAATATAATTATTCAAAATTAAGAATTATGGTATTGTTTTATTGTCATAATGATTTAGAAAACTTAGAAGTTTCACAAATCTCAAATAATACCCAAAAAAGACTTTACTTTCTATCTACAAAACGAGAAGTAAAGCATATAGTTAGTTCCAATTAATCCAGTGGAAGCCGAAAAAATTCCAGTGGAGCTATCAGCAAGATTGCATTATAACTAAAAACAAAACTCAAAGATAACTTTATAACTTTGGTGTTAATTCTACTCGCAAAGAAGTCTTATTAAACATTGCCAAAGCAATATGCAGCGCAAAAGCCGGATTTCCTAAGAAATAACGAGCCGCTAAACGTTTTGGTTCCCGACAAAAGCGATAAAACCATTCAAAGCCAGCATTAGATAGAAAATGCGGACAATCTGGGACAATTCCAGCCATTCTATCAATAATCGCTCCACCAAGCATGATGGCATTAACTTGCAAGCGATCGCGATGCTGTTGTACCCAACTTTCTTGAATCGGCATTCCCATGCCTACAACTAGAATATTCGGCTTAAACTGATTAATTTTCTCGATTACTACTTGATTAGCTTGGGGATCTTTTTTATCAAAATATCCATGATGTCCAGCAAAATTAACTTTTGGATATTTTAATTGCAAATTATCAAGAGCCGTCTGTAAATATTCCGGCTTACCACCCAAGAAAAACACCGAAAACTTTTGCTTATTACAACTTTCTAAGATTTTAGGCATTAAAAGCGTATAGGAAGTTCGATAATCCAAAGGTAAATCCAAACCCATATAGCTAATCGCTTTTAATATCCCTACACTATCACAATTAGCAATCTCTGCACTTTGTAAAAACTCGTAATACCAAGGCAACTGCATGGAGAGATTGAAACTGTGAATATTGTAATTCGCGACAATTATTTTCTTATTTTCTGTACAAGCTTTGTGAACTACTTGCACAATTGAAGAGGTAGACATACAGTCTATTCTTCGCTCTAACAAATAAACACTTAAAGCTGTTGATTTGTCTGTTTTACTCTCGTTTCTAGTTTGATTCGGTGTATTCTCTACTTTTAACTCAGAATTCTTAACTAAAAGCGTTTCTAACGATGAAAAAAAATTTGCCATATAATACAAGTTTTCTGCAAATGGGTATTAGCAGCCCTAACTAAATGATATAGATTACAAAACAAATCAGCGACAAATCCTATACTTCATTTGATCCAAATTGAAGGTAGGAACTCCCATAATCCTTACACATTAAGCATTGAGAAAGATTTATTCTACTGATAAAGCGATTAATCGCTCTCGTAGAAACACCCATTAACGTTTCTTCTGACATCAGTATAATTAATGAAATTATAAAGAAAAGTATCTTGCAATACAAAAATAAAATTAAAAATGTGTATAAACATAGATTCCCGACCTTCTGTGTTTTTTGAAAGCCGGGGAAAACAAGTCATAATCAAGAATTTTGCCAAGAATACAGAAAAATTGCGCCCTGATAAATTAATTTATAGTGTTAGCCACAAACATCAGCAAAAATTAAATTCCTCAAAGGCTGATTGAATAAACAATATTTCTTTTTGTGTATGGCAACTTATTACCCTATCTACATACAAAAGTCAACCGCAGTAACGAATAATACTTTTGTGCCGTTCTAGTTTATAAAACTAAATAATTTTCATTACATCGAATTAGCACCAGTAGCAATTAAGCGTCTGAATAAACCTTCAGACCAACCAGTTTCTCTCAAAACAGCTTGCGAAGATACTTCCACATAAGCCTGTTCGATAAAAGCTAGATCAATCATGCAAATACGTCCCAGAGCTTCTTTGATTTCTTCGCTTTTAACATCTTTTTTGGCACGATAACCGGCTTCCCGGATTACAGTTGCCATTGCGGGTACAACGTGCTGAGGTCCAATCCCGATACGAACGTGGACTAAACCTATTTTCCAGCGACGTTCAGCATAATCTTTACCCCAATCATCCATACCTGTAAACATTTCGTGGAACCACTCGATAAATGTTTCCCGCAAACGATGAATTCGTCCATCTGTAGCGGTTAAAATCGCATTCATTTCTTCATCACGTCCTAAATAAGCATAGAAATGTTCTGCCATTTCTGGAGCAATTTGCTTTCCCCAATCTGCTTCTGATTGAAGTAGGGTTTTGTCTTCTGCTGTTAAGCAAACGCGCTTTTCCAAAGTAGACATAAACGCTTGTGGATCTATAGTCATTATCAGAAACTCCTGTTATTAATCAAAAAAATGAGTAAAAAGTATCCGCACCAAGGGTTTTACGCCAAAAAATAATGCAAAATCTGCGATTTTTTCTAAATCTGACTTGCTGTCTAGCAGGATTAATTTATCCAAATTCTACGAATTCAAATACATCATGAGTACCACCGCGCAGCACGGATTCGATGTGTTTGCCTTGAAAACGCTTACCTAAAGTTTGTTCTAAAGCACCCCAAATAGCACCCAAAGTATAAGTACATTTACGA
>JBHJOU010000785.1:0-2274 GCA_050329355.1 Rivularia sp. (in: cyanobacteria) | reverse complement strand
GTGTAACGGTTGTCGTAAGCAGCCTTTAAAATTTCGCGGGCTGAAGTTTGAGCTACTGTCATAATACTTCTCCTATCGTATGATAATTATGTTAACTTGAATCGAGAACAGCCCTACATCTCACTTAGTCCAACTGACAAATTTGTACTTTATCCCCCAATTTTAAACCTAATTCTAATCCGGCATTTCCGAGATTCACAGCAATTTCTACCCAACCATCACTACCAATAATTGCCACATTTTCTCCCGGTTTGACATCGGAATAAGTTTCCCGTGCTTTGATTATATTTTCTTGTATCTCTACACTCCAATTTTTCCCTTTGACAAAATTCTCTGGAATATTAGTTACTAAATTTCCGAAATGGTCAATATATTGAATGCACCCGATTAAAATATCATCTTTGCGACTGCATTCTGGTAAATCCAATTTAACCAAACTTTCGGGGTTTATCTCTTGTCCTAATTTTTGCAAAGATATGCCATTAGCTAGATGCGCTCCCACGGGTGCAAAGATATCTCTACCGTGAAAAGTCTTACTAGGTTGAGATGTCAGCCAATAGTCGGGATTTGTTAACTCGACTGCTGAAATCACAGCATTTTGACTCAATACTCCACTAATTAAACCATTGTCTGGAGCAACTAAAAACCCTTGGTCTAACTCGACTGCAACTGCTCTACGATTTCCTCCTACTCCAGGATCTACCACCGCTACGTGTACGGTACCAACAGGGAAATAAGCATAAGCATTCATCAAGCAAAATCTGGCTGCAATGATGTTTTGTGGGGGAATTTGATGGGTAATATCAACCACTCTTGATATTGGATTAATTTGCGCTATCGCACCTTTCATAACGGCAACATACTCGTCGCTAATCCCAAAATCACTGAGCAATGTAATCAATGAATGTTTAGTTAGTTGAGATGAATCTTGCATTTCTAGAATGTTAAATTTATCTTAAATTATTAGGAATGCGGGTATTACTACTGTAATTGTAGTGTATATAACTATTTACAAATAAAATTGGGAAATTTAAGATTTAAAATGAAAATAAGAAAACCTTGTATGATGCTTACAGAAGGGATTTAAGAACAGAATGTAATGGAAGTAGCAAAACTTTTGGAATTTTTTCGCGTATAATCAAGGAGAATTGTGTGCAGAGACACTTGAGAGGGATCGACAAACCTAGACGAAAAGCCAACTCGATTTAAGGAATATCAAGGTGTTAAGTCAGGGCAATGTTTGATAAATTAAACTTCTCGTTCAATGATGCTATGTTCAATGACTAAAATCAGTTAGATCGATACACATTCTGGAAAAGATTTAGTTGTCTACCTCTAAGGAAGAATATCAATGAATATATATTCCTATCCTCCGGTAGTAGATAAATCTGCCTCGCTTCGTTAAAGTTGATTACAACAAATTTAGGAGATTTATATGCGAATAGCTCAAGTTGCTCCGCTGTGGGAGAGAGTTCCTCCCCCCGGTTATGGTGGTATTGAGTTGGTCGTAGGATTGTTGACCGATGAATTAGTCCGACGAGGACATGAGGTGACTTTGTTCGCTTCTGGAGACTCAATTACTTTGGCAAAGTTAGAGTCTGTTTATCCCCGCGCTTTTCGTTTGGAACCTTCTATATCAGAGTATTCCGCTTATGAAGCTTTGCAGCTAAGTCGAGTTTACAAGCAGGCTAGTAAGTTTGATGTAATTCACTCCCACATTGGTTATAATTCTCTATTTCACGCTGGTTTTGTGGAAACTCCGACAGTTCATACTCTGCACGGTGCTTTCAACTCAGATACTGCAAAGGTTTATGCAGAAGCCAGCGAACAGCCTTATGTAAGTATTTCCGATGCTCAACGGGAACCATTAAAACAGCTAAATTATGCAGCAACGGTGTACAACGGTATCGATACCGAAAGCCATCGTTTCTATGCACAACCCCAAAATTCTCCTTATCTAGCGTTTTTAGGACGGCTTTCTCCTGAAAAAGGACCGCATATCGCCATTGAAATTGCTCAGAAATCTGGCGTACCTTTAAAGATGGCTGGTAAGGTAGATAAAGTAGACATTGACTATTTTGAAAGTAAGATTAAGCCTCATATTGATGGCAAGCATATAGAGTATTTAGGTGAAGCCAACCACTTTGAGAAGAACGAGCTTTTAGGTGGTGCGATCGCCATGTTATTCCCAATTACCTGGAGAGAACCTTTTGGTTTAGTAATGACAGAATCAATGGCTGCGGGAACTCCTGTACTTGCAAAGCCACTCGGTTC
>JBHJOU010000954.1:0-6592 GCA_050329355.1 Rivularia sp. (in: cyanobacteria) | reverse complement strand
GGTTCTTATTGGAGTTGGGACCCCAAAGAAACCTGGGCATTAATTACCTGGTTGGTATTTGCGGCTTATCTGCACTCCCGGATTACACGCGGTTGGCAAGGTCGTCGTCCAGCAATTTTAGCGGCTACTGGCTTTGTTGCGGTTTGGGTTTGTTATTTAGGAGTGAACTTGTTGGGTAAAGGTTTGCATTCTTATGGGTGGTTTTTTTAGATTATCCAACGGTTGATTAATTAATCTGGCGGTTGAAACCGCGTCTACACAGGCAAAACCCGCCTTCGCGGGTTAAATAAAATAATTTGAAATGCTCTTTTCCACGGGTTGGGAAGGAGTTTTTTTAATCTTAATTACCACTAAAAAAACTTAACTCTGTAGTTCCATATAGTTCATTGAGAGAAAATCGTAGGTTGGGTTGAACGAAGTGAAGCCCAACAAAATCTTAACAATGTTGGTTTCGTTCTTTAACCTAACTACTAAATTGAAATTTCTAAAGATATTGAGTAACGGTGATAACATTTAGTATCTCTAAATATTATTTTTTATGTAAAAATACTTGAGTACAAAATTTGTATTCAACCATAAACACGAAAAGAAATTGTGTCAACTTTAAACTTAGACTCAGAACATAATTTTATAGATAAAATTATATCCGATATTTGTTTCCAGTTAGTAGATGAAGATGAAACAGTCACAGGCTTGATGAGTAGTAGTGGTTGTTCAGGCTGGGGATTTGATGATTATAGTGATTTAGAAGTTTGGCGAATTAGAACTAAAGCTGAATATTTTGGTTTTGTTGTTAACATACATTTATCAGGTATTCCAAATGATGAAACAAGCATTATTGCAACTTCAATGCTTGTAAAATTACAAGGAAAGTTTCGTAAAGACAAAGAAGCATATGGTTATGAAGAGAATGATGAGTATGAAGTATTAAGCTACGAAGTTCTAGAAGCTGACTTAGATTTGCTTGATGATGACTATGATGACTATATAGATGCAATACTTTTTAATACTGAATTTCATAAAACTTTCTATAAGGAAATATCAAGTTTGAAAATATTGAATAATCTTGAAGTTTCAGACAACAATGCACAAAAAACGCTTAAAAAACAAATATATCTTGGTGCTATAACGTGCCTTGAAACTTATCTTTGTGATGCATTTATACATACTGTTTTATCAAATAGGAAATACCTCAAATGCTTTTTTCATAACTTTATAGATTTTCAAAAACAAACAATAAAAATGCGAGAGGTTTTTGATTATTCCGAAAATATAGAGGAAAAGGCGAAGGAAACAATGTCAGAAGTTATTTATCACAACTTAAGTAAAGTGAGCAAGATGTATCAAAGCATACTAAAGATAAGCTTTCCTGAATTATCTAAAATTAGTAAATATATTTCAATCAGGCATGATTTAGTACACCGAAATGGAAAGAATAAAAAAGGTGAAGAAACGAAGCTTGATAAAAAAATAGTTAATGAAGTCATCGACGATATTCAAGTTTTTATTAATGAGATTGACGAAAAACTGATAAACAGCCAGTTGAATGATAGTTTCGGAGCATAAGTATTAGTAGATAATTCTAAACAGTAGTAGAAATCATCTAATGACCGAATTAACACTTGACAACTTCAAAATTGCCTCAGCACTATTTATAAGACAAATTAGCGGAACTCCTATTCCAGATTTATTTGGTTCCACTGATGGTAAAGCTGTTGGTACCTATATTGAGCAAGCTTTTAACCATTATCTAAGAGCTACCTATGACTATATACCAGGTAATGCTGCAAGCGGTATTGATTTTCCTGACTTAAATGTAGATTTAAAAGTAACTTCAATTCGTCAACCTCAATCATCTTCTCCTTTTCGAGATGCGAGTCAAAAAGTTTATGGTTTAGGTTATCATCTGCTGGTATTTACCTACGAAAAATCTGACGACAGCACCACGCAAACAGCGCGTTTAAATTTTCGAGATGCAATTTTCGTAGCGCAGGAAAAGACAGGAGACTATCAAACAACTTACGGTTTAATCGAAATTTTGAACCGTAACGGGAATAAAGATGATATTGTTGCTTATCTAGAGGAACGTAACTTACCTCTTGATGAAATTGGACGCGATGTACTTGCGGATAGAATATTGCAAAATCCCCCTCAACTTGGATATCTGACAATATCAAATGCATTGCAATGGCGATTACAGTATCGTCGAATTATTGAAATAGCTAATTTAAAAACAGATATAGGAGTAGAAAACCTGCTTGAAAGCTCAATTTGGTGATTTTCAAACCCCTCCTGCATTAGTAGCAGAAATATTACAATGTTTAAATGAAAGTAAAAAGTATTGTCCAAGAGCATTTGAACCAACTTGTGGCAGAGGAAATTTTATTTCTGGTTTACTAGCACTTGATAAACCTCCAAAAGAAATTCAAGCGATTGAATTTGATCGAGAACACTTTCAAACTGCAAAAACAACTTATGAGAATACTTGTTCAACTCATGTTGTTATTCAGCAAGCCAAAATATTTGATTTAGATTTAAGTCTAAGTTTGAACTGGAATACAGAAGGAAATTTATTGATTATAGGTAATCCTCCTTGGGTAACAAACTCTCAACTTGGAAGATTAGGAAGTAATAATTTACCAATTAAAACAAATTTTAAAAACTTCAAAGGACTTGAAGCTAAAATAGGATATTCTAACTTTGACATTACAGAATATATTTGGATAAAGCTGATTCAAGAACTTGTTTTTGAAAAACCAACTATTGCATTACTCTGTAAAACTGCTGTAGCGCGTAACGTGCTGCAATTCGCTTTTGATGCTCAACTTAAAATTAGCAATGCGTCAATTAGATTGATTGATGCAAAAAAATGGTTTAAAGCTTCTGTAAGTGCTTGTTTATTTTGTTTAGATGTTGGTTTGGATAAATCAAGTTATCAAGCAGATGTTTATCCTAATTTATCAGCAAGTGAGCCAGAATCAACTATCGGAATTATTGATGGCAAATTAGTTGCAGATGTTAAAGCTTATCAAAAATCAGCTTTTCTAAATGGAACTAGTTCTTTAACGTGGCGGCAAGGATTAAAACATGATGCAGCATCCGTAATGGAACTTAGTTGTATTTCGGAAGGAGTTTTTCAAAATAAATTTAAGGAAATAGTTAATGTTGAAGAAGATTATATTTACCCTTTACTAAAATCTACTGATTTATTTCATGGAAAAACAGATGCAAAACGAAGTGTTATAGTTACTCAGAAAAGAATCGGCGAAGATACATCCAATTTACAACAAACAGCACCGCAACTTTGGCAATATCTTGGAAGTCATTCAGCACAATTTGATCAGCGAAAATCTTCTATTTATAAAGGTAAGCCGCCATTTTCAATATTTGGAATTGGGGATTATTCTTTTTCTCTTTATAAAGTGGCTATTTCAGGGTTGCACAAACAATCTAGATTTAGAATTGTTTATCCCATAAAAAATCGTCCGGTAATGTTGGATGATACTTGTTATTTTATTTCTTGCAATTCAATAGAAGAAGCAATACTTTCAGCTTGCTTATTTAATAGTGATATCTGTTTAAATTTTATTAAATCAATAATTTTCTTAGATGCAAAAAGACCAATTACGAAAAAGTTGTTGCAATCTATAAATTTTCATGTATTACTAAATAAGATTCCGCCAGAGCAATTAATAAAGCAAGCAAATTCGGAATATCAACGTTTTAAACCATATTCAGATCAAAAATTAGAATGGTTATCAACTTTAGAATCGTTATGTAAAAACAATTCAAATAGCTATGTAAAACAATTAACCTTTGACCTTTAACCTCTAACCTTTAACCTCTAACCTTTAACCTTTGACCTTTAACCTCTAACCTTTAACCTCTAACCTTTGACCTTATAAAATCATTTCCTTCACCATTTGGGCTGTAGCGGGTGCGAGTAAAACCCCGTTACGATAATGAGCGCTAGCAATTATTACGTTGTCATATCCCGGTAGTTTTTCGATTACTGGTGCGGGACGATTTTCTGGACGAGGGCGTAACCCTGACCAAGTACGGATGATACTGGCATTTGCTAACTCCGGACAAGTTGCGATCGCGCTTTTCAAAGTAGCATCTAATAGTTGTTTATCGGCTGATATTTCACCACCATCTTGGGAAAATTCGACTGTGGCACCTACCCAATAATCTGTAGCTGAACATACTCCCGCATCGCAAGGCACTACGTAAATATCATTACAGGTTATGGCTGGTTGAAATTCGCAATTTCCTAAAGGATGCCCCAAGCGTAAGTGAATTGCTTGTCCTAATACTGGACGAATATCAACTTTTTGATTTAATTGTGCTGTGAGGGCAGATGAACCAAGTCCCGCAGCGATAATAAATTTGTCACCTGTAATCACACCATCTGTTGTTTCCAGTTGAGATGAAGAATTTAGCCCTAATCCTTGTACACCAAATTTCAAGCTGACACCATTGTGTTTTGCTGCTTCTACTAAAGCTAATGTTAATGCTGTTGGATCGATTTGTCGGTCTTGAGGAGAATGAATTGCGCCAATATATTTTTGTGAAATGACATCTATCTGAGGACATATTTTATTAAGTTGAGCAACATCTAAAATTTCTAATTGCCAACCTTGATGATGACGAGTTTCTTTGAGTTGATTCCATCCGGCTAAATCATCAGTTGTGACTTGAGGAGATGGTAGCAACATCAAAATTCCTTGACGATTAAAAGGGATTTGTTGCTTTGTAATTGCTTCCAATTCTGGAATTAAAGTTTCATAACGCTGGATGCTTGTTTGTCGCATCCGCCAAGCTTTACCTTTGACTTTGTGACTGATAATGCCCATCATAACCCCCAAGGCGGCACCTGTAGCGGCTTGGGCAGGTAGTTGTTTATCGATAACCGTTATTTTTAAACCTTCAATTAAACTCAGTTCGTAAGCTAATGTTGCTCCGATAATACCGCAACCGATAATAACTAGATGATTCATGGATTTTTAAGAGTAAAAATAAATATAGAATAGAGACGCTGCACTGCAACGCCTCCAAACATCAACTATTTAAAGCTGCAACGTCAGATTTTAACTGTTAAATCCGATCAAAATTGTTTATCAATGTCTCCAATGCATTGAAAATTAATTAGATATGGTATTTGCTGGGAGTAAATCCAAAAATTGGTTAATATCAGCAAAAGCAGCATCATAAGCACTCAGAGCTTTCCTGGAATTACCTTCATCAGCAGCTTGGTCAATTTTTACCAGATTATTAAACATCTCTCGCGCTATTTTTCGTGCTTCTTTTTGTTGCTCTGGCAAGAGATTAGAAACAATATAGCTCATGTTTAATTTTACTTCTGTCATCGGACCATGTATAAAATTACCGACATTTATCCAATCTTGATTTTGAATTAGCTTTTGCAATTCAGCACTACGTTCTTGAACAGCTACCACTTTAGGAGCATATTCTTGGATTTTCTCTATTTGTAATGGAGTATAGGTTGGAGGTGTTGCAGCTACATTCGCACTGCCACAACTGATGAGTAATGTTGCTAAAGATACTAGGATTAGGGAAAAAATAGGGCGTAGACGGGACATAAACTAAACTTATTTATCTGCAAATTAACACAGTAATTTTAGCTTGTTGGGGGTCAAACAATTTTAGATTTTGGATTTTAGATTTTGGATTGATTCGGTAGGTGCTGAAAAAGTTCAATTTTATCGTTGCTTTAATCAAAAGAGACTTGATAAGCTGAAACACTAATACGGTCAACCTTTCGACATTAAGAATAAATCGTAATCTGCTTGACATTAGCCGCTTTATTTACAAAGGGGAGTATTTTTGTGAACGCATCTGAAATGGCAACAAATCTAGAATTTGCGAGTAAAATTGCTGCGGTAGTTAATTTATTTAAGTTTGAATTTCCCGATGCAAAATCGGATCTTAAACCTTGGAGAAGTGATGAACAAACCATGGAATTAGTAGATCCAGATTCTATCGATATCGGTTTTCATTTTCCTGGTGTCAGTAAATCTTGGCAAAGTCGCAGTATCTTAACTCAAATTCGTTTTTATCAAGATCCTATTAATGGGTTGCGTCGTGCAATTGGTGTGGAAGTCTGTGGATTTGATCATCGCGGGGAACAATGGCGAGTTTCAACTGTAGAAAACTGGAATTTTGTTGGTAAACTTAAACCTGCTGAAGAAAAACAACAGAAGTTAAAAGATTTTTGTCGTCAAGTTTTGCAAGTGTTTAACAACAATTCGGAAGAAAATAATTAATTTGTGATATTAACTAGTCTTACAATTACCATCATTACAGTAAGTAGATTTGTATGTGCGATCGCGCTTACCAAAAATTGTATAACGATGATCGCGGATTTGTTCGTAAAAGCGATCGCCAGCCCATTTCAATCCTGGTAGAGTGCGGTAAGCATCAACAAATACACTTCCACCTGGTAATAACCGTCCAATTTCTTCCGCTGCTGCACTACCTTGCCAGCGTCTTTGAGGAGCATCTTGATCAATCAAAATCATCCCCAATTCGCAATCAGTTGATGTAATATTCCACTTTTGGAGTGTTTGCT
>JBHJOU010000654.1:0-4264 GCA_050329355.1 Rivularia sp. (in: cyanobacteria) | reverse complement strand
GCCAATGGTGCCGTATTCTCTTTAGATAAATTTGAGGAACTTCAACGTTTGCTATCCTATCAATCACAACCATATGATACAGATACAGGAGAACAAACCGAAATTGCATTTAATCAAATTCCCTCCATAGGGCAAATTGAAAGCGTAGAAGGAGAGCCAAGTTCACCTTTAGAGTTAGATGATGATATTGAAGATGAAACCGTTTTAGGAACTACGGATTTTTAAATCACTGAACAGTTATCAGTTATCAGTTATCAGTTGACAGTTGATTTCCAACCTCTAACCTTTAACCTTTAACCTTTAACCTATTTTTTACGTTATATTTTGATTTTTAAGTAAAATGATACGAGTCTATCATGTATTGCTGGGTTTTATACTAATTCCTGTCGGTGTTGCGACTGGTATTTCTTATTATTCTGCGGATAAACACTCAGAAGCAAGTTCGATCAAAACACCATCTCCAACTTTACTGAGTACAAAATCCGCTGCAACTAATATTTGGGAAAATGTCATCGAAGAGGCTCCGCTTCCACCTGGTTGGAAGATTAATCCTTGCAAACAAAATAATAGTTCTTTACTATGTGTCTCTGGAAATGGGAAACCTTTGGGTACGGTAGAAATCAAAATTTTACCCTTGGAAACCCAAACTGATTTTCAAAAGATGTTATTTGATGCTGGTATTCTACCTAATTCCAGTGTGAATTATCAAAGTCCTAAATATACTATACAGATAGCTACTGCACTTAATTTCTGGGTAACAAATCATTACACAGAGTTAACTAAAAACCGTAAATATGCTTATGCCAATAAGTTAAAAACTGCCAAAACTGCGAATGCTATATTGTTTTCTCCTTATCCACTACAAAAAGCACAGATTGGTAGGCTTGAAGGAGTACGTTACGGTTTTGCTGGACTTAAACAAAACGGTGGAGTATACGAGCAGCATACAGGTTATGTGGCTTTTGATGGTCAAGCGATTTATTTAATTAACACTGCCTTTGCTCCCGATTTAACAACTGGTAAGTTTGAAAATTTGGAAAATTTGTCGGTATTTGAACCCTATTTAAATGCAATTGTGGCGAATTTGAAGTTACCAAATTAAAGGATGGGGAGAAGGGGAGAAGGGGACGAGGGGACAAGAAGAAATTAACTGTCCACTGTCAACTGTCAACTGTCAACTAACTCCTCACTCCTCACTTTTACACATAACTAACCCGATTCATAAAACCTGCCATCAAGTTAATTTCGGTATGTACGCTAGCAAATTTATCTGCTAATTCCTCAAAGGTAATTTCTTCCTTACCTTGAGTTCCCACTAATACTACTTCATCACCCCATTCTACTGGCTCTGGAATGTCGGTAATATCTACTGTGGTGATGTTCAAAGAAACTCGTCCGACTACGGGACAGCGATAACCTTTAATTAGCACAATACCTTTATTGAATAACGAACGGGGATAACCTTCACCAAAACCTACTGGTAAGGATGCAATTAAACTATCTCGTTGGGTTGTGAATAAGCTACCATAACCGATGGTTTTACCTTTGGGTACTTTTCTGACTTGCGCTACCCTAGTTTTTACTGACATTACGGGTTGGAGTTCGGGAGGATTTTCAAAATCCTGGGAGGTTCGCACTCCGTAACAGGCTGCTCCTACTCTTACTAACTGATTACTTTCATTACTTATACGTACTGTCGCTGCACTGTTATGAGTGTGGTTTAATACTTTTTCGTCTACGTAATTAGTCAGGGCTTGACGTGCTTTCTCAAATTGCTCTATCTGATAGTGAGTAAAGCTTAAATCTTTTGCATCGGAACTAGCAAAGTGAGTCATGACACCGACAATATTAATACCGGGGAGTTGACAAACTTGTTTGAGTTCTTCTATTTGATTGGAAAAAAAACCGCTTCTACCCATTCCCGTATCGATGTTGATGTGTACAGGAATTTTTTTACCGCGTTTTACTCCTGCTTCTGAAAGATATTTTGCGACTTCGATGGTTCCTATTTGTTCTTCAATATTCAGTGAGTCGATAGATTCTTGTAATTCTTCAGGTAAACCCATTCGCAAACGCAATAGTTTTACATCTAAGCCCAACTCACGAATAATTGTTGCTTCCGGATTCGTACAAATACCGATATAGTCCGCACCTGCTACCACTGCTGTAGGTGCTAACTGCTGCAAACCATGTCCGTAAGCATTAGCTTTCATGACTACACACAGTTGAGCAGGCTGAACGCGATCGCGAATATGCCTAATATTACTTTTGAAAGTATCTACTGAAACCGTGACTTCGATATGATGCTGATTCATTTGGATGAATTAAATTTTCTCCAAGGAGATGCTGAATCAAATTATCATATCGATTTTCGGCTACATTTCAGAAGTAGAAATTAAACATTTAGTAACTTACGGAATGCTTGTTTATTTACTTTACAAAAAGAATTTTATTTGTGTTAAGAAGAAATTTTTAATAGTAGGTAATCGGTAATAAGAACTATTACCAATTACCTGAAAATTGAGAAACTAAATTTCGGCTACAGCCCGTTCAATTAGTCTTCTGGCGAGGGTTTGTGTCCCTGTATGCTCAAAATAGTTGGTGCTGAGATCAAGGAAAGCAGCGAGATAATCTAACTTATCATCGGCGACATCAATAAAACTACTCAACTTACTGGCAACTTTTTGCGGTGTCAAATTATTAGACGACACGGTGTTGCTCATCCAGCCTTTGACAGAATCAAAACTGGAACCGATAAAGTTAAGTTTACCTTCGGAACTACTACCGGGAATTTCATCATTCATCTGCTTAAAAGTCGAATTATCTTCTAATTCTTTAGGACTCATTCCATTGAGTGCAGATTGAGCTTGTCGGATAAAATCGGGACCTAGAGGAATCAAACCGTCAAAGCAGACTAATCCTACCATGCGGATATAGGATTCACCGCTGTATTCACCCAAGGAAGCCACAAAATCGCCAATACTATCTCCAGGAATACCGTTGATACTGCAAAAAGCTAGTAATTCGGCAATTAATTTCAAAGATAAATCAATAGTTTGGGCTTTATCAGCTTTGGGAGTAAATCTATTGATTAAACCTCCAACTAAAGGAATTTTTCCACTAACTTTATTCGCTAAAGCTGCTGCACCCAAGGCTTTATCGGTTCTGTCAACGGTTTGATAAAGCCACAAACCTTTTTGATATCCTTGAGAACGGTCATTATAAAGATAAATTGCCCGTTCTCCAATGGCTTGTATAAGGCTTTCGTCAGTTTCACCAGTGACTTCTTTAATCGTATTGACAAAACCGACTGTATTTTTCCAATGCCCAGGGGTAATAGCAGCGAGTGAATTTAGCGCTGAAACAGTTAAACCACTAGTTGGTAATTCATCAACTAACTCAAAAATTGGTTTGCTCACAATAGTAGACTCCTTGATTACTTAATTTATTACTGAAAAAATCGACAGTGGTTAGTGGATGGTGCTTATGGTAGTTAGTGGACATTTTGTTATCAACCAACAACCAACAACCAACAACTATCAACTAACCACCATCAACTAACAATGATCAACTGTTAACTATGCTTTTAATCTAGATAAACCGCTAAGGTTAAATTTCTTCAGCCAAGCTTCTCTATCGGTGGCTGTAAATGAAGGATTGCGGGACAATACTTTTACTTGATAGCGATCGCCCACTAAAATCGCTGTTTGGGTATTCCCAACTTCTACTGCTGGATAACCAGAGATTTGTTTGGTGCTATTAGAGAATTTCGCTGCTGCTCCGGGTAGGCTGGTGGTATCGGAAATTGCCATTACTGCGACATCTTTACCATCTTGTTTCAACTTCGCTTCAGCAAAACCTTTCTTCTCTTGAGTAAAAACTCGCTGATAACCATCTGATGCTTGTGGGAAGAACTTATTAAATTCACTACCTTGAGTTGCATCTTTAGCAATCGCTTGTCCTTTCTTCTGCTGACTACTTTCCTGCTGTACTTGATCGAAACGTCCTGGTGCTTGTTGAGCGCAGGCTGTTGTCAGTAATACAATCGAAAGAAGTAGGGCTGCTAATATCTTATGCACACGGGGAAGATTCATCTTTTACTCCTAATTTAAGTTTGACGGAATAAAGTATAAAGGATTAACAATTTATACTTTATAACTGATACTTTACGACTCATCCTTTATACTTCATACGTGAATAAACAAAAATTACTTTTTGATAACGTTTGAGTATGTTAATCAACAGTTAAACTTCTTAACCAAAC
>JBHJOU010000929.1:0-2448 GCA_050329355.1 Rivularia sp. (in: cyanobacteria) | reverse complement strand
ATAAGCTAGCAATTTCTCTTTGTCTTCATTTTTAGTCCAGGAGTCAATTGTGGGTTCCCAAAAATCCAGGCATAAAGCAAGCAAGGGTACTGTCCAAATCAAAATTTCAAATGAGCGTTTACAACTTGTTTTTAGTTTTGGGGGTAAACGTCATTATTTATCAACGGGTTTTACCGATACTAAAGCCAACCGCAAGCTAGCAGAAATGAAAGCCAAGCAAATTGAGTTGGATATACTCTGCAACAATTTCGATATCACTTTGGAAAGGTACAAGCCGCAGTCTCAGCAAGATATTTTTACACCATCGGCTCATATCGAAGGTTCCCCAGGTGAAGAAGCTTCTTCAGAAAGTTATGTTTCTTTAGCTGACTTGTGGGACAGCTATACCGAATATAAAAAGTCAAGTTTATCCCCCAGTACTTTGGCGAAGGACTACAAGAAAATTTATCGCCTAATTAACGCGCATCTCCCCGTGAAGACTTTGGATAAAGCTGTGGCGATTCGCGATTGGTTAATTGCGAATAGAAGCCCATTATCTGCAAAAAAAATCATGACTCAGTTTTGTGCTTGCTGTAATTGGGCTGTGAAGTCCCAATTGATTGATGACAATCCGTTTGAAGGTATGGCGAGCGATATTAAGCTACCCAAGGGTGATTCCCAGGAAACGGATATCAATCCTTTCAGTGTTGAAGAACGCGATCGCATAATAAAAGCATTCAAGGAAAATCGTTATTATGCACACTACGCGCCGCTAATAGAATTTCTTTTTATCACGGGTTGCAGACCATCTGAAGCTGTAGGTTTGCAGTGGAAGCACATAAGTAAAGACTTTACCTACATTCGTTTTGAGCAAGCTGTGGTGATTTCTGAATCAGGGTTAACCTGTAAACCAGGTTTGAAGACTCAGAAGAAGCGAGTTTTCCCAATTAATAATCGTTTGGCTAGTTTCTTAAAATCAATTCAACCAGTTGAAAAGTCAGATGCAGCGAAAGTTTTTCCCTCACCAGAAGGTAAATGGATAGATGTGCAAAACCTGGGTAGACGAGCTTGGAAGGGTATTTTAGAAACGCTTGATGATGTAGAGTATCGGAAGCTTTACCAAACTCGACATACATTTATTACGATGGCTTTGAAGAATGGAGTAGATGTGAAAGATTTAGCCAAAATGGTAGGTAATTCACCTGAGATTATTTACCGGCATTATGCTGGGCAAAGTCGAGAGCTTTTCTTACCGGAGTTTTAGGGTTTTATAACATAGGCGATACTCACGTTGCTCCAGTGGCTATTACAGTTAATAGTGAGTATTGCTTTTTTCATCACTATAAACGTAGTAAAAAATCAAAGTTAAATAATTATGAATGAAGAAATAAACATTCAAAAAAGTAGTGGAAATGTATTTGCTGACTTAGGTTTAGCAAATCCAGATGAATTACTTGTAAAAGCCGAATTAGCGCGTAAGATTAGCAGAATAATCACCCAAAATAATATAGCTCAATTAGAAGCCTCACAATTACTAGAAATTGAAGAACAGAAGTTTTCTGCTTTGATGAAAGGTAAATTGTCGGGTTTTTCAACAGAAAGGCTTTTTCATTTCTTAAATGCTGTCTTGTTGCGATATGGAAATTGTAGTTAAGAGTAAACAATCTAATTAGTCGGGCGAAAACAAAAGTGTGTATTAATTTAATGAATAAAGAATACCATTATTCACAATAGAAAGGAAAAGAAAAGAAAAGAAGTATCCGCTTCTTTTAAAGAATTTACCAATATCCTCAAGATTTTCGTTTGTTACGTTTTTGGTTACTAACTAAACTAGCATGATACAAATCAATCGCTCTATGATGAGCAATTGGATCTTGACGATTATGAAACCAATCTTGAATAAGTTCTAAATTATATCTAATACAACGGCTATTTAATTTCACCCAATGAGTTCCTTCAATCCATGTGCCATCTAAACGATATTTCTTAAGTGTAGAAAAGCTCATATTTAGTATTTCTGATGCTTGCTGCTTTGTCACAAATTGGAACATCATTTTAATTCCTAAAAATACATTTTTAATGGTTTTAAAAAAATCATAATATTTATCAATTAATGTTTTATCTATTGCTAGTTGAGTTACACAAACTAAAACAAGAGTTATTTACTATTTATTTATACATAATTATTTTTGAGCGGCAATTATTTTATAACAAAATAAAAATTATTATCTTAAAGCTAGCTTCATAACCTTTTGTGTTCAAATAATTACTAGGCAATATCTTCAAGTATTTGATTTTTATCTCTCTATTACTATGGTGATAGATATTTTTATTACTATAGTAATAAATCTCTTTACGTCACAAGGGAAATATTGATTAGCAGAATTTGAATGAAAATTACGTTAATAACGTAAAGAGCTTATCCCTACAAAAACTAGAGATAAGTAAAAAATTAGAAGAGGTATCACT
>JBHJOU010000615.1:0-3508 GCA_050329355.1 Rivularia sp. (in: cyanobacteria) | reverse complement strand
TAGCTGATTTACAGAAATTATATATTCTTGGGGATCTTTTAGATGACTGGTAGCAAATTCTAATACCTGTGCATAATTACCTGATTGAATCAGCGATTGAGGAATATTCCACATCTCTAAAAGCTGATGATTGTAACCAGCAATAAAACCTTGACTATCTACTAATAAAATACCGTCAGCAGTAGTTTCTAGAGTCGTTTTTTGCAAAGAAACAGATTCTTCTAATTCCTTTTCTATACGCTGGCGTTTGCCCTGTTCTTTTTGTAACTCAACGGTACATAGATTAATTTTATCTTCTAATTGTAAGTTGAGAATTTGATACTCTTTAATAGTTTTAGACAGGTTATTTTTGGTTAATAAATTTTCATAAGCTATAGAAATAACACCTACTGTAGCTTGTAAAAATGCAATTTCTGTTGATTGCCAAACTCTGTTTACCACACAGTCATCCAACCCTATAAAACCAAAAAGTTCTCCTTTAATGATAATAGGTAAAAATAAAACAGAAACAACTCCTCTTGCTTCGAGAAACTCTTTCTCTTTAAAACCAAATTCTCCTACTGTACCCCAAGCAGCATTACCCCGCGCCAATATCTTTTCCAAATGAGGAAAAATTTCTGTCATTGGTTTATTTTGGAAACTTTTTGGCTCGAATTTAGATGCAATCGCGGTGTTACACCATTCAGCTTTGTGATTAATTAATAAATCACCATTTTTAGATCGATGATTTTCAAATATATAAACCCGACTGGGTTTGTAAGCTAATCCTAAAATGGACAAAATTTCTCTATAGGATTCATCGCTACCATCAAAATTCTGCAAAGCAGTTTCTAGATTAATAAGTGCTTCCAGGTAGTTTCGATGATTCCCTAGAATAACTTCTTCATTATATTGATTATCAACTTGATGCTGCTCTTTTTTATTAGATTCTGGCTGGTTTTCAAAATCAATTAGTTTGAGCTTACCAAAAGTGCCAATCATCTCACCTTGATTATCAATTAAAAGTTTCGTATGAATTTTTACATTCCAAACATCGCCGCTCTTAGTTTTATAACGAGTTTTGTATGCACTTTCTTCTATTTGTTGTGTTTTGAGAATTTCAAATAATTCTAAATTACGTTGATACTCGCAGGGATGAACATAATTTAAAAAACTATTACCAATAGTTTCGGGTACTGTGAATCCAGTCAATTCACTCCAAATTGAATTTAAAAATGTCCATCTTCCCGAATTATCTGTTTTGAAGAATATTTCTTGATGAATCTGAGAAATATCGTCAAATTCATCTTTGCAAAGCGGTAATTGTTTTGGGTACATTCGACAGGAAATATGTCGATTTACCGTTTGTCGCTTGAGTAGTGTTTGCAATTTATATTTTGTCATACACGAACACACCTTCTCTAGCTCCCAAGCAGGAAAGTAAACTAACCATTAGTAGAATTATGAGACTTTAGTAATGGCAGGAAATACTTGATATTTATATTATAGGAACAATCAAATAAAACTTTTAGTCAATTAAATTTAATTGTGTTTTACTATCAACTCCTGACATTTTATAGAATGCAAATATCTCGGACTTATGTGCCAGCTTATGCCATATTACGAACTATTTATCCTTTGCATTACTAAGATTCTATTAAGTTTATTTAGAGATAAAAAAGTATCATGAAGATAGTAATAAATATCATTCTAAGTCTCCATATAAACAAGAGTAATGACAATAAATTATCGTTTTCAATCAACCTTATCTCTGTTGTTTAACTATATTCGCAAAAAAATGATTATTCAATGAAATTTTTGATCATAATTAACGAAATTCCATCTTAATCAATTTTTAGCTTTTTTGAAAAAAATAACTCTACCATCAATTCAAATCACTCTCAACTTGACATTTTCTAATAACTTAATAAGATACCTAACCTTCACTAAATTTCCCGCAAAACTGATTTTAATAGAGTGCTACTTGATAGGTTACAAATTAATTGTCTAGGTCTAATGAGCAGCTACACTAATTTACTATTCAAAAAAATTAAGCATAATTTAACATTTTAATCAGATAGACTTCTGTTTAAAAATTATGCTTTTGCCAAATCTAAAATCAGCCTGGAAGAACTTAATTACAATCATCAATGAAAAGTATAACAAATAACTTATACTAGTGGATACAGAGAAAATACGTAATTAGAGAAATTGAAATAGATAATTGTCTGTATTAAAAAATTGTCTTGAGGCAAGACTTTTAGAGTATTAATGAGGATGAAGCTTGAAGGCATCATTATAGCTCTTGCAAATAGGCAGTAAGATTTACTACGCTTGATTTTCAGTTTCGCCATTTGCTTGCTTACAGCAAACCCAAAAAATACGATACTACTCAAATAATGCAACTATAGCTTAAAGAAATGAAAATTTAGTCGTTATATTATCACATAGCTATAGGTTCATAACAGATATAATATTGCGACATTTTCCTATCGCCAACAATTAAACAAAACCATATTAACGCGCATTAAATGTATGGCGCTATTTTTTTTAATTTTATTTCGATTATCTGTAATTGACAAACAAAGCACTGTATTTCTGGGAATAGATTCTTGCCAAGGATTCAGATGTAGTTACAAAAATAAACAATTTGATTACAAAAAAATATAACTATGTTTTCATTAAGCAATTAAAGATAAAAAAAATACTTGTAGCCATTGTATTTTAAACGACTTATCCTGGTAAAATCTTGCAGCACTTAAAGTTAACTAGAGGTTAATATGAGACACGAAAAACTTTCTCCGGGAATATTGCTAGCTTACGAAGACTATCACAGAGAAGGAGACGAAGCATTAACAACTCACACACGCTCCCTGGGCATAATTTCGCCGAGAAGTGCCTTGAAGCCAATTCGGACTGTAGTTTTTATTTACTGCGACGAACAAGCAGACTTAAGCCACTTATCACAATATGGCATTCAAATCAATCAAAATAGAGGTCGAGTGAGAACCGCATTCTTGCCTATGGAAAGTTTAGACCCTTTATCCGAAGAACCCGCAGTTGAGCGTATCAAACCATCGCGAAGATTGTATCGACGGATGGATGTTGCACCAGGAAAAGTGACATTACCCAAATTTCAGCAAAAAAACTCCCAACTTAGCGGTAAAGGTGTAGTCATCGGAATAATAGACAGCGGTATTGATTCCGAACATCCTGCTTTCGACGGACGTATTTTACGTATTTGGGACCAAACATTATCGGGGAAAGGAGTTGCAGAAGGAAAATACGGTGCCGAACTGACTGGCGAACAACTTGCCATGTCTCTGGATACTGACGGACACGGTACTCACGTTGCGGGTATTGCAGGTGGTTCTGATGCCAAATTTTGCGGTGTTGCACCACAAGCGGAATTTGTGATTGTAAAAACCGATTTACAGGATGCTCATATCGCCGATGCTGTTCGTTATGTATTCCGGGTTGCTAGCGACATGGGACTTCCTGCTGTAGTAAATCTGAGCTTGGGTGGACA
>JBHJOU010000211.1:0-2794 GCA_050329355.1 Rivularia sp. (in: cyanobacteria) | reverse complement strand
GGAATGATGGTACGGCAAAACAGCAATATTAAATCTTTAGAAAACCTTAAAGGTAAAGCAATCTGCACCCAAACCGGAACCACCAATGAGCAAAATTTAGCCGATCAAATGCGAAAGCGGGGAATTACTTACAAACCCGTAGTTTTTGAAGATATTAACACTGCTTATGCTACTTATGAACAAGGACGCTGTGATGCAGTAACATCGGATAAATCGCAGTTAATTTCCCGACGTACTACTTTACCCAAACCAGAAGAACACGTCATTTTAGAACAAGCTCTATCGCAAGAACCCTTAGCTCCAGCAGTAGCAGATGGAGATGCAAAATGGGGAGATACCGTAAGATGGGTAGTAAATACAATTATTAAAGCTGAAGAGTTAGGTATTAACTCTGAGAATGTAGAACAATTAAAAACTAGTAGTCAAGACCCAGAAGTTCGGCGATTACTGGGATTAGAAGGAGATTTAGGTGTATCTATTGGTTTAACAAAAGATTTCGGTGCCAGAATCATTAAACACGTGGGTAACTACGGCGAAATCTATGATCGCAATCTTGGCTCCAAAACTAAACTCAATTTACCCCGTGATAATCGCAATCAACCTTGGACAAAAGGCGGTTTATTGTATTCTCCACCATTCCGGTAAAGAATTATTAAGAAACAAAGAACAATTAATGATTGATAACTGATAACTGATTACTGGTAACTGATAACTGATTATGTCATTTTGGCGCGATAGGAGGTTTTGGCAGATTGCGACACAAGTTATTGCTGTAATTATAGCAATCGCGATCGCAATGGTTTTATGGATTAATGTGACTCGTAATTTACAGCGTTTGGGTATTGAATTTGGATTTGATTTTCTCCAACAAGAAGCGTCTTTTGATATTGGAGAAACTCCGATTAATTATCAACCTACTGACAGTTATAGTCGTGCTTTGTGGATAGGTTTACTAAACACTTTGCGAGTGGCGATCGCGGGAATTATCTTGACTACAATTGTCGGTATAAGTGCTGGGATAGCAAGGCTTTCCGATAACTGGTTGGTAAGAAATATTGCCTTAGTTTATGTGGAAATATTCCGCAATACACCGTTACTTTTGCAATTGTTATTTTGGTATTCTGCTGTTTTTTTAAGTTTCCCCAATGTAAGTAATAGAATCTCTGTGGGGGGATTAATTTATCTAAGTCAAGATGGTTTAGAAGTTTTAGGATTCAGATTTTCTTCAGAATTAGCCGCTTTATTAATCGGGTTAATTTTTTATACTGGTGCATTTATCGCCGAAATTGTTCGTGGTGGAATTCAATCGGTATCAAAAGGACAATGGGAAGCGGCGCGTTCATTAGGTTTAAAGCCGGGTTTGATAATGCGATTGGTAATATTTCCCCAAGCATTACGGGTAATTATTCCACCGTTGACGAGTCAGTATTTAAACTTAACGAAAAATTCTAGTTTAGCGATCGCGATTGGTTATCCCGATATTTATTTTGTTGCTTCAACTACTTTTAATCAAACTGGGAAAGCGGTAGAAGTAATGATATTAATCATGCTTACCTATCTCACCTTTAGTTTAACTATTTCTTTGATTATGAACTTGTTTAATAGAAGCGTGCAGGTTAAGGAGAGATGAAAAAGTTGAATATTTAATATTTAATATATTTAATATCTAATATTTAATATCTAATGATATTACATCCGGCGGTTTAAACCGCAGATAGAGTATCGGGTAGGTTAGTATCCGGCGGTTTAAACCGCAGCTACACAAACGAAACCCACCTCCGTGGGTTAGTCTGAGATAAATTTCAATCCAAAATCTAAAATCTAAAATCCAAAATTGAATTATGTTTTGGCTTCGTAAAAATTTATTTAGTACTTGGTACAACAGTTTATTAACAATAATTTGCTTAGTAATTATATTGTTGTGCGGATGGAATTTTCTGAAATGGATAATTACGCAAGCACAATGGACGGTAATTGAAGCTAATTTACGTTTATTTTTCGTTGGGAGATATCCACAATCTTTATATCAACGAGTTTGGATTTCAACTGCAATTGCTTCTACGCTGACTTTTTTAACATTAGGTATATTCTCAGCTAACCAAAAGGTTCCCAAATTAACAGTAATAATTACCGCGTTTTTATTCGGTGTTTTATTAGTAATTATTCCAGTAGATTTAAACTCTCGTTTGTGGTTGCTGGGTATCGGTATTTTAGCGTTTATTAGTTTCTTATTAGGAGTAAATTTAGCTAAATTTATTGCACCTTGGTTAGCTTTTTTATGGTTATTATCTTTCCCAATTATTCTATGGTTAATTGGTGGTGGATTTGGCTTAAGTTCGGTATCTAGTTCTGATTGGAATGGGTTACTGTTGACTTTATTAATGGCAGCAATCAGTATTTTATTATCTTTTCCCATAGGTATTTTACTTGCTTTAGGGCGCACTAGTAATTTACCTGTCGTCAAGTGGTTTTCCATCCTTTATATTGAAATTATCAGAGGATTACCATTAATTGGAATTTTGTTTTTAGCTCAAGTAATGCTGCCATTATTTTTACCAATTCGTTTAGATAGAGTTTTGCGGGGTGTAGCGGGATTAATATTATTTAGTGCAGCATATATGGCAGTAAATGTTAGAGGAGGATTGCAATCAGTACCACGAGGACAAGTTGAAGCCGCGAAAGTTTTGGGATTAAATCCGGCTTTAGTATTATTGTTAATTGTATTACCGCAAGCCTTGCGTGCAGTTATTCCGGCAATTGTTGGTTTATTTATCGGTCTTTTCAAAGATACTTC
>JBHJOU010000943.1:0-4387 GCA_050329355.1 Rivularia sp. (in: cyanobacteria) | reverse complement strand
TGGCTTTAGAAGAGGAATTTGATATTGAAATTCCCGACGAAGCTGCCGAAAAAATTACTACAGTTCAAGAGGCAGTTGACTACATTAACAATAAAGTCGCCGCATCCGCCTAGCACAAGAGATAAATAATTGGAAATTGGGTACAAGGTGCGGTGGAAAGTTAGTAGAAAAAGGTTAATCAAAAACCCGATCAAGACTTTTTAGTCTTCCTAACGATTAAAATTCTCTTCTCCTTAGTTCCTAATTTCCAATTAATAATTTCCTAGTTGTTGAACTGCGGCGCTTATTGAGCCACCATAAATATCATCATGACAGAATTTAAACGTAAGCGCGTTGTTGTAACTGGTATTGGTGCGATTACACCGATTGGTAACACACCAGAGCAATATTGGGAAGGATTGGCTAGTGGTCGTAATGGTATTGATGAAATTACTTTATTTGATGCCTCAAACCATGATTGCCGCATCGCTGGTGAAGTAAAAGATTTCGATCCACATGATTATATGGATCGAAAAGAAGCTAAACGTATGGCTCGCTTTGCTCAACTGGGAGTTTCGGCATCAAAACAAGCTGTTGCTGATGCCCAATTAGTTATTAATGACCTGAATGCCGAACAAGTAGGGATTATGCTTGGTTCTGGGGTTGGCGGGATCAAGGTCATGGAAGAGCAGCAAAGTATCTATCTGAATCGGGGTCCGGACCGCTGTAGTCCGTTTATGGTACCGATGATGATTGCGAATATGGCTGCTGGCTTAACAGCAATTCATCTTGGTGCTAAAGGACCAAATTCTTGTCCGGTAACAGCCTGTGCCGCAGGTTCTAATGCTATCGGTGATGCTTTTCGGATCATTCAAGATGGATATGCTCAAGCGATGATTTGTGGTGGATGTGAAGCCGCAATTACACCTTTATCAATTGCTGGATTTGCTGCTGCCAGAACACTTTCTACACGCAATCACGACCCCAAAAAAGCCAGTCGTCCCTTTGACAAAGACCGTGATGGGTTTGTCATGGGTGAAGGTGCCGGCATTTTGATTTTGGAAGAACTCGAACACGCTTTAAGTCGTGGGGCGAAAATTTACGCCGAAATGATTGGTTATGGTATGACTTGTGACGCTTATCATATGACTTCACCAGTACCCGGTGGAATCGGAGCCGCAAGAGCCATCGAGTTAGCCCTCAAAGACGGCGGAATCTCCCCCGAACAAGTAACCTACATCAATGCTCACGGTACCAGCACTCCGGTTAATGACCCCACCGAAACTGCTGCCATGAAAAAAGCCCTGGGAGAACACGCTTATAAAATAGCAATTAGTTCTACCAAATCCATGACTGGTCATCTTTTGGGCGGTTCTGGAGGTATTGAGGGTGTCGCAACAGTATTGGCGATCGCGAATCATCGCATTCCACCCACAATCAATTTGGACAATCCAGATCCAGAATGCGATTTGGATTATGTCGCCAATGAAAGTCGCGCCCAAGATATTCAGGTAGCGCTATCTAATTCCTTTGGTTTTGGCGGTCACAATGTCACTCTGGCTTTTAAGAAGTACGTCTGATAAAGGAAGCGTGAAGTATGAAGTACGAACTAAAAATTTATTCTTCATTTTTCATCTTTAACACTTGTTTGTAGAGGTTTCAGCAGGGTGCAGATACACCTTGCTGGACAAATTAGTTTAATTAAAAACGGAATAACTGTAGCAATCCTCTATACAATTAATCCCAAGTCCCAACAATGATTCTTATTTATGTACTTCTTGTCCGTCAACAGGGAGTAGTGGGATGATGAGAATATAGCTCTGCTGGGAAAATTAAAAAAATGACCCGAAGCAAGCTACACAGAGCTATTAAACAGAACTCTAACGTCGTTAAAAACAATCGTATTATGGCTGTTGCAACCCAAACCCAAACCCTCGAACAACTTTGTATTAACTCAATTCGCTTTTTAGCAGTTGATGCCGTGGAAAAAGCCAAATCCGGCCACCCCGGATTACCTATGGGCGCTGCGCCAATGGCGTTCGTGCTATGGGACCAATTTATGCGCTTTAACCCCAAGAATCCGAAATGGTTCAATCGCGATCGCTTTGTTTTATCCGCCGGTCATGGTTCGATGTTGCAGTATGCTCTGCTTTATTTAGCGGGCTTCGATAGCGTCACCATAGAAGATATCAAAAATTTCCGTCAGTGGGAATCCAATACCCCCGGACACCCCGAAAATTTCATGACAGCAGGGGTAGAAGTTACTACCGGACCTTTGGGTCAGGGAATTGCTAATGGTGTAGGTTTGGCAATGGCAGAAGCACACCTTGCTGCCAAATACAACAAACCCGATGCTAAAATTGTTGACCATTACACCTACGTAATTTTGGGTGACGGTTGTAACATGGAAGGGGTATCTGGAGAAGCTTGTTCTTTTGCCGGACACCAAGGTTTAGGTAAACTAATCGCGCTGTACGACGATAACCACATCTCCATCGATGGTTCCACGGACGTAGCATTTACTGAAGATGTTTCCAAGCGCTTTGAAGCTTATGGCTGGCACGTTTTACACGTTAAGGATGGTAATAACGATTTAGACGCTATTGCCAAAGCTATTGAAGAAGCTAAATCTGTCACCGATAAGCCCACCATGATTAAGGTGACAACCACCATCGGTTACGGTGCGCCCAATAAACAAAATACAGCAGGTATTCACGGTGCTGCTCTTGGTGCTGATGAGATTAAACTTACCCGCGACAATTTGGCTTGGGAATACGAACCTTTTGTAGTACCAGAAGATGCTCTCAACCATATGCGTAAAGCAGTGGAGCGTGGTGCTGGCTATGAAGATGAGTGGAACAAGACTTTTGCTAACTACAAATCAAAATATGCCAAAGAAGCGGCAGAATTTGAGCGTTATTTAAACGGTAAGCTTCCCGATGGTTGGGATAAAGTATTACCTACATTCACCCCTGAAGACAAAGGTTTAGCAACTCGTAAATACTCTGAAGGTTGCTTGAATAAATTAGCATCAGTATTACCGGAGTTAATCGGTGGTTCGGCTGACTTGACTCATTCTAACTTAACTGAAATTAAGGGAGAGGGAGAATTTCAAAAAGGTGCTTTCCAAAATCGTAACGTCCACTTCGGTGTGCGCGAACATGGGATGGGCGCGATTTGTAACGGCATGGCTTTGCACGATTCGGGATTAATTCCTTATGGTGCTACTTTCTTAATTTTCACCGACTATATGCGTGCTGCTATCCGTTTATCTGCTCTGTCTCACGCTGGATCGATTTGGGTAATGACTCACGATTCCATCGGACAAGGTGAAGATGGTCCCACACACCAACCAATTGAAACTTTGGCTTCATTAAGAGCTATTCCTAACTTAACAGTAATTCGTCCCGCAGATGGAAATGAAGTTTCTGGGGCTTATAAAGTAGCTATTGAGAGAGCTAAGAAAAAAGATCCTACCTTATTGGCGTTCACTCGTCAAGGTGTACCCAACTTGAATGGGACTTCTATCGAAAAAGCGACCAAAGGTGCTTATATCTTAGCAGATTGTGATGGAACTCCAGATATCATTTTGATGGGTACTGGTTCGGAAGTACAGCTTTGTGTTGGTGCTGCTGAAAAACTTGCTGCTGAAGGTAAGAAAGTCCGCGTAGTTTCTATGCCTTCTTGGGAATTATTTGAAGAGCAAGATGAATCTTACAAAGAATCAGTTTTACCGGCATCTGTCAGCAAGCGTGTATCGGTAGAAGCTGCTGCAAGTTTTGGCTGGCACAAATACGTTGGTATGCATGGTGCGACGGTAGGCATCGATAGATTTGGTGCTTCCGCTCCTGGTGCGGTTTGTCTGGATAAATTCGGTTTCAACGTTGATAATGTTGTAGCAACTGCAAAGAAAGTTTTGGGTTAATTTGTCAGTTGAATAATTAAATAATTGTTTTTGAGGTGGGCTAAATAAGTCTACCTTTTTTTTGTTTTAACTAGCCTCAAACTATTAGCTCACTAACTCACAGAAGTCGGGTTTTTACGATTAATATCTCTAACATCACTTTCACACTAATAAAAACCCGACTTCTTACCCCCACACTATTGAAAGGACACTGCGTTAAACTTAATAAATAAGTATTCTACAAAATCAAAAAGAATAGGAGTTAATTATGCAAGAAGTTAAAAGCCAAAATCCCGAACTTGAAAATCGCATTTCACCGATAGTAGAAAAACTAATTAAAGGTAGTAGTCTCTATCAAGTAAAATTGAAAAAAGCAGAAATGATCGAAATGTTAGTAGATTTATTTGGAAAATTTTCCCCTGAAGAATTTAGGGCGATCAAAAATGATGATTTAACAAAAAGAATTGACAGCATTCTTGTAGTCGAAGCAGTTTCAGGCACGTT
>JBHJOU010000089.1:0-4051 GCA_050329355.1 Rivularia sp. (in: cyanobacteria) | reverse complement strand
AATTAGCGCTCCCGCAATCAACGGTTAATAATTGAATAATCTAATGTAGAGACGTAATATATTACGCCTCTACAAAGTATAAAAAACGCTTTCCGAGTCATCGGGAGGCGTTTTTTGCTGTGAAATTATTTATTAAGATAAATAATTTAAGATAATTTAAGATAATTTAAGATAATTTTGATACAAGTATCTTGCTGATTGAAAGAGGATTTTTAAACCAAACTTTTCTCTAAAGAAATGACACAATATTCAGTACCTCGCCACATATTATTTGAATTTTTAAAAAACGAAAACCCCATCTTTTGATAAAGTTTCAAAGCTACCAAGTTATCTAATTCAACCATAATAGTTAATCGGTGAAAATTACGGTTTATTGCTTCAAATTCAACAGCTTGGATGAGATCATAACCGATTCCCTGTCTTCTGTAATTCCGATCCACTAGAAGCGATTGTAAATAAGCAGTAGAGTTTCCATCTGCTAATTCAATGTCATCATGTCGAGGAACAAACTGTACGGTTCCTACAATAGTTGAATTAATTAAAGCGATAAAGATAACCCGCTTTCCTTCCTTGTGTTCCATAACCTCTCTTCGCAGTATATTATGAATATAAATATCTGCATCTCGCCATAAAAAAAACTGTTCGATATCTTCAGGATTTATTTTTCTGATTAAAATCATCCATGTTGGAATATAAAATAATCAATAATATAATCTAAATTAATAATCTATGATAAAACAACCCAAAATATCAGGATTATTACTTAATTTTTATGAAAGACTTTCTTTGTTTATTCCCTTGTCCCCTTCTGCCAGTAAGATAAGCAAATAGTCTCAACTAAATCTCAACTAAATCTCAACTAAATATTATGGAAGGTTCTTGGCAACACGAATGCATCGTAACTAATGGGGTAAACCTGCACTATGTAACCCAAGGAAGCGGCCCTTTGATGTTAATGCTTCACGGTTTCCCGGAGTTTTGGTACTCGTGGAGACATCAAATTCCAGAATTTGCTGCAAATTTTAAAGTAGTTGCACCAGATTTACGCGGTTATAACGATAGCGAAAAACCTACATCGCAGTCTGCTTATGTGATCAATGAATTAGTTCGAGATGTAGAAGGTATTATTAGAGGATTGGGATATGAAAAGTGCGTGCTGGTAGCACACGATTGGGGAGGAGCAATTGCGTGGAATTTTGCTTACGATTATCCAGAGATGGTAGAACGATTAATTATTATGAATTGTCCCCATCTTGCTAAATTCTCGGAAGGTTTACGAACTCCTCAGCAATTATTACGTAGTTGGTATATGTTCTTTTTCCAACTACCTTTAATTCCTGAATTATTTCTCCAAGCTCAAGACTATCAGTTTATTGAAAATGCTTTTAAAGGTATGGCAATTAATAAAAGTGCTTTCAGTAGAGAAGATATTGATGCTTATAAAGACGCTGCTGCTAAACGTGGAGCTTTAAGAGCAATGATAAATTATTATCGGAATATTTTGAGTTCAGCAATGTTTAATCGAAATTGGAGCATTCTGGAAGTTCCAACTTTGATGATTTGGGGAGAAGAGGATACTGCATTAGGAAAAGAATTAACTTACGGTACCGAAGCCTATGTTAAAGACTTCCAAATTAAATATATTCCTAATTGTAGCCACTGGGTACAGCAAGAACAGCCACAATTAGTAAATCAGTATATGCGAGACTTTTTGAGTGCTTGATTTCATCTAGTTTATGGCTACTCAGTCTTTTTATTTGCAGCTTTGGGAGAATATAGCCCCAAACAAGATATATATTGTTGGTGTATTCTCTCTGTATATTTTTATATGCTTAAATTTCCAGTTTTTCTACGTAAAATCATCATTTTAATAAAAAAAAATATACTCAATAGTAGTGATTTTCAACAAAAGTTTACATTAATCAATCAAGAATTATCCCGACTCCAAAACGTCTGAAAACCTTGATAATATTAACTTAAATAAATCAAATAAATAATCTACTCTCCGATTATTTCAAATGAAACCGATTATTACTGTGAAGCTTTGTCGTTAATCCTTATACTCTAGTGATTTAGTGAGATAATATGAGTGTGAGGAAATGAACGGAAGATATTTGATTGCAAAAGGGGAAAATTTTATGATTAACAAACTTGTGGCTACTTTAACTATAACTATAGTGGCTCCCCTGCTTTTCGCTAGCTCTGTTAAAGGAGAAAATCCGCAGGATGTACAAAAGCTGCTTAAAACTGGGGAATGCGTTGCTTGCGACTTGTCAGGAGCAAATCTGCGCGGTTCACATCTAATAGGTGCTGATTTGAGAGGTGCAAATCTTCAGGGAGCAAACCTCGAACACGCAAATCTTGAAGGTGCTGACTTGACTCGTGCAAATCTAGAAGATGCTAAACTAAGTTCAGCTTTCTTAACAAATGTTAATTTCAAGCAAGCGAATTTGAATGATGCTAACTTAACTAACGCTCAAATTTACGACTCCAATGTGTATCAAGCATCGATGGAAGATATTAATATCACCAATGCTGAAATATTCCATACAGGAATTGGTGTTGGTGGAGAAGATTTAGATATTCCCGATTGGGACTAGATTCACCCCATTAGCTAAGTAACAAGCTTAAACAAGCGTAATTAGCAAAGGTAACTAATTTTTCTTGTAAACTTAGCGATCAAACCACCAAACACAAAACAAAAGAATAATTCACAATTCTCCGACTTCTAGTGTAACTCTTTTAGAAGTCGGAGTTTTTGATCAATCAGGAATTACTGATTTAATTAATAATCCATAACAAATTGTATATTTTTTAATTCAAAATACGTTTATACTAAGATTTGATAAAAATTAAAAATTCAGCAGATTTTTGCATAATCTGTAGTTAAATGGCTATGATTATTAGCAACTTGCACGTGCAGGATGCAATTTGGTCTTGAGAATTCTAGTTCCTCTAACTGAGAACTTGTTGATTCCGAGAAATAATCAATCCTGTTCGCTTCTAGCTGATAACTGCTTTGAATCACTTTCAACCTCAGAGTTGATCGAGTAGCAGTCCCTAGAAGAATCAAAAACAAGTCCTATCATCATGGAAGCCACAATGCAAGAACCGGAAATCGTGGAAACTCAAACTTCAGAGGCAAAAGTCCCAGAAATGAACACTCCTACTGGAACTATAACTAAAATACAGCCTTCCACGCAGTCTCAAGAGCAATGGCTAAAATACGGAGAGCAACTTTCTGGTTTTTTAGCCACATTGCCGGATTATGCGGGAACTTTCTTTAATAAATATAAGCAGCCATTGATTTACTTTGGTATTGCTTTAGGTGCATTAATCGCAGTTAGAGTAGTGCTAGCTGTCTTGGATGCATTGAACGATATTCCTTTAGTAGCCCCAACCTTTGAATTAATTGGTATTGGCTATTCTGCTTGGTTTATTTACCGCTACCTACTCAAAGCCTCCACTCGTAATGAGTTGACTAGTGAAATAACAACCCTCAAATCACAAGTAGTAGGCAAAAATGCTTAAAAATGCCTAATACTTGAGGGACATATTTATCTACGTCATGTAGGTAGATTTATTGCACGTTGGCGCAGCCTGCCCGCAGGGCTTACATCTTGCTCAAAAATTCCCAAGAATTTGATTATGCACATAAGCAGACAAGTATTATTAATATATTTATTGAAAAATTATCAATAATACTTATCTGCTTTTAATTTAAGTATTACTACTGTTGACCCACCACATATTTTGATTTTATGGATGGCAATTTACCTGTTTTCACCAAGGCTTGGTGAATCATTGTTGCGACCTCTGCACGGGTGGCTTCTTGATTTGGGTTGAATAAAGCAGGATTTGGATGATTGACAACAAGATTATTCGCTGTAGCAATTGCAACTTTTTCCCTTGCCCACTGAGGAATTTGGTCAGCATCTTTGTAGACGCTTAAAACTTGGTCTGGGGAAGCGGGAGTTTTTAAATTAAGTCCAGTCACAAGAGATACAATAACCTGTACTCTGGGAATCTTCTGTTCGGGGTTAAAAGAATT
>JBHJOU010000304.1:0-5334 GCA_050329355.1 Rivularia sp. (in: cyanobacteria) | reverse complement strand
ATTAAAGAACGTTTGGATTTCTCCTGTGCAATCTTTGATGCTTCTGGTTTATTAGTAGCAAATGCTCCTCATATTCCTGTACATTTAGGTTCAATGAGTGAAAGTGTCCGCAGTTTAATCAACGATAAACGTGATAGCTTAAAACCAGGAAATGTATATTTATCAAACAACCCTTATAACGGTGGAACTCACTTACCTGATGTCACAGCAATTACTCCAGTTTTCTCTTCTTCTAACAATCCTATTTTCTATGTTGCTTCTCGCGGACATCAAGCGGATATTGGCGGAATTACACCCGGTTCGATGCCTCCTCATAGTAAAACTATAGAAGAAGAAGGAATTTTATTTGATAATTTTCTCTTGGTTGAAGAAGATAATTTTCGAGAACAAGCCGTTAGAGAAATACTTGCAAATCATACTTATCCAGCCCGAAATCCTGACCAAAATATAGCTGACTTTAAAGCGCAAATTGCCGCAAACAATCGCGGAGTTCAAGAATTACTCAAGATGGTTGAGCAATATCAACTTGAAACCGTCCGAGATTATATGAAATTTGTCCAAGATAATGCTGAAGAAGCAGTACGAAAAGCAATTAATCTTTTAAAAGATGGTTCGTTTATCTATGAAATGGATAGCGGTGCAAAAATTCAAGTAAAAGTTACTATAAATCAACAAAATCGCCGCGCCATCATCGATTTTACCGGCACATCTAAGCAGCTAAATAGTAATTTTAATGCTCCTAAAGCCGTAACTCAAGCTGCCGTTTTATATGTCTTCCGTACCTTAGTTAAGGATAATATTCCCTTAAATGCAGGTTGTCTCAATCCTTTAGAAATTATTATTCCTCAAGGCTGTATGCTCAACCCAACTTATCCAGCAGCAGTAGTAGCGGGTAATGTGGAAACTTCCCAAACCATTGTTGATGCTTTATATGGTGCTTTGGGTATAATGGCTGGTTCCCAAGGTACTATGAACAACTTTACTTTTGGCAACGAAAACTATCAATATTATGAAACAATATGTGGTGGTTCTGGTGCTGGTGCAGACTTTGACGGTACCGATGCCGTACAAACTCACATGACGAATTCCCGTTTAACAGATCCAGAAGTATTAGAAACCAGATATCCTGTTCTTTTAGAAAACTTTAGTTTGCGTCTCGGTAGCGGTGGTAGAGGAAAACATTCTGGTGGTAATGGGGTGATTCGTCGTATCCGGTTTTTAGAAACCATGACAGCGAATATTCTTTGCAGTCATCGTTTAGTACCTCCCTTTGGTTTAAACAATGGAGAAGCTGGAAAAGTTGGACATAATTGGGTAATCCGTAAGAATGGAAGCGAAGAAAAATTAAATAGTACTGCAACAGTAGAAATGAAACCTGGGGATATTTTTCTCATAGAAACCCCTGGTGGTGGTGGATTTGGAAAATTTTAAATGTCAGTTGAATGGTGAGAAGTCGGGTTTTTACTAAAAACCCGACTTCTATGAGACTATAGTGGGTAAGAAGTCGGATTTTTATGAGTAATTTCCGGGTTAAAAAAACATCTTAAAAACCCGACTTCTATATCTAATATCTAAATATTACTTTTTCGCAATTACCCATACTGCGTGAATAATTCCAGGAATATATCCTAATAAGGTTAAAACGATATTAATCCAAAAATCAGCACCGATACCAACCTGTAGAAATACTCCCAAAGGGGGAAGAAAAATCGCACAAATTAAGCGAACTAAATCCATTATTGCCTCCTCTTAATATTACAATGAGTAGGATTTTATCTATATTCCAACCATAGCATTTCTATATTAAAGGGTTAAGTTTATAGAGATACAGAATCAGCCACCGCTGATTTTGGCTTTATAACCAGACTTATGCAAAATTTCTAGTATTTTTTGTTTGTGTTCGCCTTGAATTTCAATTTCATTATCTTTAACCGTACCACCACAACCGCATTGATTTTTTAACTGTTTTAATAAAGCTTGTAAAGTTTCTGGTTTACTTTGAAATCCCGTAATTATAGTTACAGTTTTACCTTTACGCCCAGCACGGGTTGCTTGTACCCGCAAATCTTGTTTTTCGGGGGGTAAATCTGGTATTCCTTTTTGAGTAGCATTAGAGTTATCTGAACCAAATTCTCGCCAACCAGAGGATTTATCGGGAGCTTTGCGTTTTTCAGCAGCCATAAGATAGACAATCTAGATAATTTTTCTCGTAATTCTGATTTTAGCCAAAGGTAGGCTTTTTCAGAGTGTATTATTCACAAACATCGCGATCGCAATTATTTAAGCAATATTTAAGCAATATTTAAGCAATAATTTCATAATTTATTAGCCATTAGCGAGCTAGAAGCTCACACTACCCTATAGATGACTTAGCCTTGATTAAGGTTGTGGAATACAACAATAGTTAAATGATTAACCTATAAATATAACATTGTATCAAGAGATTATTTTAAATATTGAAAAACTTTGCAATAATTAGAGGAATAGACCCTCATTTTTAATTAACTTATATGACACCAGATGAGATAGAAGTAGCGCTGCAAGAAGCTTTCAACCGTTGCGATGCAGCCCGCTGTCCTCTCACTGATGGGCAAAAAATGATTTTGCTGCAAGTATTAAGCAAGGAAATCAATGGAAAATCAAGCCAAAATTTATCAGAAGATGTCAATCCTTTACTAGAATTAACTCCTGAAGAATTACAAATATTCTCTGAGTTTGTTAAAGAACAAGAGAAACAAAATCGCTCTTGGAAAGTTGAATTACTTAACGATTGGCTGCAAGAAAAAGATTCTGGAGTCGTACAATTTATCCGCAAACGTTACGGTATACAGTGGTTAAGTAAGGTTGAAAAATATCATTTCGATCAACTTGGTAACGCAGAATTACTCAAATTAAAAGTTGGCGATCGCATTGAGGTTTGTAATGGATTATGGGAATGGGTACAAGAGGGAACATCATGTGAGCCTGAATGGTTTCTCTGTACAGTAATTAACCTTGAAGAAATTGTCGGAGGTGATAGCTCCCATACCACCTGCACTATCCGCTTCAACGACGGTGCAGAATACCAAATTCAAGGTATTTATGAGTGGAATAGCTATCAATGGCGATGGGCGAAAAAATAACACGAAAAAATTTCATGAAAATTATCAATAATCAAGCAATTTTGCAGCTAATTGATAATTCATAAATCAATTTAAAAATTTAAAGCCTGGTAAAAGGTTTACCAGGCTTTATGATTAAGATTGATTAAGGTCAAATCTCTACTTTTGGTCAATGATTTGGAGAATTAAAAAGTTCAACAACTAAAGTTTACTTAACTCATAGTAAACAACGCATTTATATATTTTCCTATCTAGGAGCTTGGCTTACCTGAATTTGGTAGATGCCACTTTTTTAATGCTGAAATTTACTTGGGTTTTGACCGGAGACACATTGTCATTAACCCGACTGAGTTCACGAAATTTTGTTTGTGTCTTATTTATTAAATTATCACATATAGATAAAAAGGGAACCCCCTATTAACTCAACTTTACTACTCTTAAAATTTCGCAATATTTATAGGGAATTGGTAATTGGACAGAGATATAATTTATTAACTGCTAACTCATAACTCCTAACTCATAACTCCTAACTCATAACTTGATTACCAATTCCACATCACGGGGCTATCATCTTGATGGCTAGTAACAATACGTCCGATAGCGTCAATTTCTTGTAGTTCATCTGGAGAAAGTTTCACCTGAGCAGCTTTAGCGTTATCTATAACGTGTTTGGCATTTCTAGCACCCGCGATAGCGAAGCGCTGCTGCAAGCAGTTCGCGTTACTATAACCTTGGTGGCATATTCAACTTGATCTCGGACATCCAACAATGCTTCGGCAACAATTTTTTCTGAATGTCCGTCACCATAAACCTCAGCAGTATCTATAGTAGTAATACCATTTTCAAATGCTGCTCGTATCGCTTTAATAGAATCAGCATCCTCGATTCCTACTCACCATTGGTAATGGATAATTGGTAATTGGTAATTGGTAATTGGTAATTGGTAATTGGTAATTGGTAATTGGTAATGGGTAATTGGACACAGATATGAATTATTAATTCCTAGGCTATAAGGCATTTAATTTGTATTTGAGTAGCGGGCTGTTCGCCCGCAATACAAGACTTTTATAAAATTGGAATATACAAATTAAACACTTTTTAGCTTAAATCATAACTCCGGTGGTACTAACTCTCAATCTAAAATCTAAAATCTAAAATCCAAAATCGTAAATGATGCAACTAACCACAAATCACGCACTCAAAGAATGGGCGATCGCCATTAACGCTTTAGAATCCGGAGAAACCATAATGCTGTTGCGTAAAGGGGGTATTCACGAAAAAGGAGGAAGTTTTCGGGTTGCTCATAATCAAGTTTTGCTTTACCCTACCTACGAGCATCAACAAACTTTTATGCTCAAAGCCGATTATTCTAATCTCGTGATTCCAGTTACATCCGGTTGGCGACCCCAAACTGTTAACATTACAAGTTACGCTGAAATTACCCATATTTTACCCGTTACTGACGACTCAATTATTAATGCTCTACTTCCATTCCATATTTGGAACCAACATTTCATTCGCGATCGCCAAGACTGGAAACCATTAGAACCTTTGTTTGTACTGCTGCTGCGGACTTACAAACTAGCAACTCCCCAACTGGTTGCATATCATCCCCACTACGGTGGATGCAAATCCTGGATTGATTTGCATGAATCGATTTCACTCGCAGCAGCAAAACCGGCAATATCTGAAAATACTTACTCTGACTTGGTAGTTAAAATCTGCCAAATTACCGGCGATTCTTCTTGTATTTCGTTTAATAAATAAGAGATGCTTATTTTAGATGTTGAAAACTTTATTTTAGAGCTAGATTCGTCAAACAGTAGCTAAAGATACACACATATAGTAAATTTACATATAGAATTGGACAAAGATAGATGTTTGCTATCAGTGTTTGGTTTTATTATTCCACGGACTATTCGGTCTGTGGTTAGTTTTTATTTAGACAACCAACATTAAATGTTATTTCTAAATGAAAGTATAAACAAGCACTAATGTATATGCCTGAAAAATGAAGAATGAAAATAAAGCTTTTATATTTTATAACTCATCCTTCAAAATTACCCCAAAAGGGTGAGGCAATGCTTGACAAACATCTGTAATCATGCATTAAGTGGGGAATACAAAGGAGTTTGTATGAAAAGAATGTGCTGGTTATCCAAGTCTGGCGAAAACGGCGAGAAAATTTTGCACTTGCAGACAGCACCGAGCGAACCTTGGCGACCATACACCG
>JBHJOU010000220.1:0-3270 GCA_050329355.1 Rivularia sp. (in: cyanobacteria) | reverse complement strand
CAATCATAGCTTCTACTGATTTTTGAGCCATCATCACCCGGATTGGATGAAGAATATATGGCTTTCCTCCCTTATCAACTTGTCCTGTATGGGCATTACTTGCAATTACAATTGCTTTTTCTAGAGTAGTCATTTTGGTTAAACTCTTATTTTTGGCTAAGTTTTTAGTTGGAAAATTAGAGGAGAATATTTGACGTAAACTTTAAATTATCTTCAAATATTTTGCAATCTGCTAATTTGTATTTTCTATAAAAGTTGCATCTATTTTTGGTCTCATGTTTCAGATTTTAGATGAATAGTTACTTCTAAATTATATGTAAAATCATCATCACAATATTCACAATTTGGGTTGAAGCAATTGAAAGTTAGTTGTGGAGGAATATGCCTTGTATTATAGGTGTCCATATCGTAAATACATTGTGTAACTTCTTCGTAATTTCCAAATTTAGTTTTGCAGTAAGGGCAAGCACTAAACTGTTTAAGTTCGCTATCATTTATTTTTGCCCATTCGGGGTTGTAGTTAAAGCTCATCAAAGTTACCTATTACTCATATTAGCTTGGCAATCGAATTATGATGCTATTTAAAGTGACAGATATAAACCTGTATATTCTTCAAAGGTGTTAATTAATTGGTCGCAATAAATCATTGAATATTTTTCTTTTTCCTCACAGATTCCTTTCGCACTATTAATTTGTACGAACTCTAAATTGTAAGTATCGCTAGGGTCTAGAACAATTTTGAGATAATTAGCGATTTGACTTCCCTTGAACCGGAAAGACACGCCATTATTTTCAACATTGATATTCCATGCGCCTATCATGAGTGATAGTTTACCTTTTCCTCCTAATTGCTGAAGAATTGTTCCAGCTATCTGTTGATTAATTTCGTCCATAATTTAAAGCATTATTTTGTTAATTAGTTTTTATGGGATGAACCTTACCACCAATTTGTATAGCGAGAATGAAAGCCATCCTGCCATACTGCTCGTTGCAGAATAATACGATTAGGTTTCTCATTTTTATCAGCAAACGAGTCATCCCAGTTTCTAGCTTTGTTTGCAGAAATATACTTATATTCAACAATTACGCTATCAAGAGTCCAGCAAATTACTCTCTTGTTTCTGTGCTTCATTCTTTTAATTGCTTCTTGTACATTAAAAGCAATCATAATAATTAATCCTTAATTCATTAATGCTTATAAAATGCAACTAGCTTTATTGATTACACAATTTGAGAGTTATATTTTCTATTTATTTTCTAAATTGCTGGTTATTTACTATCGTGTAGTTATACTTAAATAATCCTACTTAAGATACTTGTGTTTTCTTATTTTCCAGATACATTTTCATCTTTTATTAATTGCCTAATTAGAACTAATCGATTATTCTTCCGACGCTTTAATTTTGCTTCCGATTGACGAGCTTCGCTAGGGTGTTGACTTTGGGCAGTTTGAGGTGATATTTCTTCATACAGATTATATACCTCAAAGTACGAATGGAGGTTGATTCTGAGTGGAAGAATTTAAAAGCCAAGCAAAACGTTTAGTACGTTTGTTTAAGAAAAGTCGAGAAAACTGGAAAGAAACAGCACTTTTAAGACAAAAAAAGCTAAGAACCCTAGAAATAAAAGTGAGAGATTTATTGCGATCGCGAGAAAATTGGAAACAGCGTGCTATGACAGCAGAAAAAGAACTACGTCTCCTTCGTACTCAATTGATCGATGGAGAAAAAAAGGGGACGAAATTTTAGAACTAGGAGAAGTTGCAGTTGGACATCATTACAGCGTTGAAACAGTACAGTTGGCAGTACAGCAAGTAATTGTTTCTGGAGGTAGTTTACGAGGGGTTGAAAAAAACTTCAAGTTGGGTGCTTCGGATTCGGAAACTTCGACTCCAAGCTTTAGTAGTATAAGAAATTGGTTAGGGCGAATTGGATTATATCAGCTTCAAAAAGAAAAAGAATATCGTTCGGATTGGATTTTTATTGTTGACTTAACAATAGAGCTAGGAAAACAAAAATGTCTGTTAGTTTTAGGTGTAACTCAAGAATACTTATCTGAATATGTTCTACCTTTCAATCGAGGATTACAACATCGGGATGTTCAAGTCTTGATGCTAGAAATTATGGATTCAACGAAGGGTGATCTGATTGAAGAAAAGCTGAGTAAACTAACAGATAAAGTTGGTTGCCCACTTCAGATTATAGCAGATCATGGTAACGACCTTGAAAAAGGAATTAAACTCTATACTCAAAAAAATCCTTCGGTAATTTATACTTATGATGTAACTCATGCGATGGCCTTAATTCTCAAACATGAATTAGCTAATTCGGAAAGATACCAATCTTTTATCCAACTTTGTAATCAAACTCGAAACCAACTCAAACAAACAGAATTGTCTTTTCTATCGCCTCCATCTCAACGCTGTCAGTGCCGATATTTTAACGTAGAGAGACTAATTGATTGGGCGCAAAAAATCTGGAACTGTTCAATCGATTCAATCGCTGATTTATTACCAAATTTTGAACCTCCTTTCTTGAATCAAAAGCTCAATGAAAAGTTTGGATGGCTAATTGAATATCAGGAAGAAATAGAAACCTGGGGCGAAATGGTTGAAATGACAAGAACCTTAGAGACTTATCTCAAAACTAATGGAATTAACCAAGATTCTTTAACTAGCTTTGAGTTTCTCCAATCTTACTTAGATTTCAATGTAAATCCGAGTTTTAAACAAAAAATTCTCGATTATCTTATCAAAGAAAGTTGTCAAATCCCTGCACCTATTACACTGTTAGCTACTTCCGATATCATTGAATCAATTTTTGGAAAATATAAACAATTTTCTTCTAGATGTCCTATTAAACAAATTGGTCAAACAGTTTTAAGTATTTCACTATGTACTATGAATCTAACAACTACTGTAATTAAGCAGGCGCGCTTTTACTGTTCGATACCTTGATCTCAAAGCATGGTCATCCCAAGTTTTTGGTCAATCCATGCTATCGCAAAGAAGAACTGTGTTTTCAGTCTATAATGATGACACAAAAATTGCATGAACTTTTTTTGACGCATTTTCTACAAAATCAACACCCTAGTGACACACCTTCGACAATTAAACGTCTTGATAATTTGGAGGGAAAGTTTGTAGCCTGCTTGAGGAAGTAACATTTCTTAGGCAGGCTTATCAAGGCTTACAATCGAATTTGCAACAACTTGAAGTTAATGCACAAGCAGATACCGAGTTAAAGACTAAGAAACAGAAAAAGCCAGAAG
>JBHJOU010000206.1:0-5189 GCA_050329355.1 Rivularia sp. (in: cyanobacteria) | reverse complement strand
GGTTATGACAACCTCTCAGGAGCGGATAATCCCGACGGATCTGCGAAACGAGATGTCCAGGTCTTATCTGGAATATGCGATGAGCGTGATTGTCGGTCGCGCTTTGCCAGATGCCAGGGATGGTCTGAAGCCTGTGCATCGTCGGATTCTTTACGCTATGCACGAGTTGGGGTTGACGGCAGACCGTCCTTTCCGTAAGTGCGCCCGTGTTGTGGGGGAGGTGTTGGGTAAATACCACCCCCACGGCGATACGGCTGTTTACGATGCTTTGGTGCGGATGGCGCAAAGTTTTTCGATGAGGTCGCCTTTAATTTCGGGGCATGGTAATTTCGGAAGTGTTGATAACGACCCTCCGGCGGCTATGCGTTACACTGAATGCCGCCTACAATCTTTAACTACCGACGCTCTACTGCAAGATATCGAATCGGAAACTGTCGATTTTGCCGATAACTTCGACGGTTCGCAGCAGGAACCTACGGTTTTACCAGCAAGGCTACCGCAGTTGCTTTTGAATGGTTCTTCTGGAATTGCTGTGGGCATGGCGACTAACATCCCGCCCCATAATTTGGGAGAATTGATCGACGGATTAGTTGAGTTGATTCATAATCCGGAAATTACCGATCTTGAATTAAATAAATATATCCAAGGTCCTGATTTCCCGACGGGTGCTGAAATCCTCGGTACTTCAGGGATTAAGGAAGCTTACACTACCGGGCGCGGTTCGATTACCATGCGCGGAGTAGCGAGTATTGAGACTCTTCAACAGCGGGGAAGAGCGGATAAAGAAGCGATAATTATCACCGAGTTGCCTTATCAAACCAACAAAGCGGCATTAATTGAAAAAATTGCCGAATTGGTGAATGACAAGCGTATCGATGGTATTTCCGATATTCGCGACGAGAGCGATCGCGATGGGATGCGAGTTGTGATAGAACTCAAGCGCGATGCTTATCCCCGCGTGGTTTTAAATAATTTATACAAATTAACTCCACTGCAAGCAAATTTTGGGGCAAATATGCTGGCGTTAGTAAATGGAGAACCCATTTTACTAACATTGAAGCGATTTTTGCAGGTTTTCTTAGATTTCCGCATTGAATCGATTACCAGACGCACGCGCTATGAATTGCGGAAAGCTGAAGAAAGAGACCATATTTTACAAGGTTTATTAATAGCGCAGGCTCATTTAGACGAGATTATTGCCTTGATACGTCATGCTGCGGATGCACCGACGGCGAAGGGAGAATTAATTAGTAATTATGGGTTGTCCGAAGCCCAAGCTGATGCAATTTTGCAAATGCAGTTACGACGCTTGACAGCTTTGGAAGCTGATAAAATTCGTTTAGAGCATGATTCTTTACAGGCTCAAATAACTGATTTACAAGATATTCTGGCTCGCAGAGAACGAATATTAGAAATTATTGAAACCGAAGTTAAGCAATTAAGAGAAAAACACGCTACACCCCGTCGCACGGTAATTACTCACAAGGAAGGGGATTTAGATGATATAGACTTAATTGCCAATGAAAAAGCGATAATTTTACTGACTGAGCAAGGTTATATCAAGCGAATGCCGGTTAATACCTTTGAAGCGCAAAGTCGTGCTACCAGAGGGAAAGCAGGAGCGAAAGTAAAAGATGATGACAACATCGAGCATTTCTTAACTTGCTGCGACCATGATAGTATTTTATTCTTCAGCGAACGCGGTGTAGTTTATTGCTTGAGGGCTTATCAATTACCTTTGGGTTCCCGTACCAGTAGGGGTACGCCCATAGTACAAATGCTACCAATTCCTAGAGAAGAAAAAATTACCTCGATTGTACCCGTCAGCGAATTTAGCCAAGATGAATATTTGGTAATGCTCACTAAGGGTGGCTATATTAAGAAAACTGCCTTAGCTGCCTTTAGTCATATTCGAGCTAACGGTTTGATTGCAATTTCCTTAGAAGAAGGGGACGAATTGCGCTGGGTACGTCGTGCGAAAGCAGAAGATAGTGTAATTATCGGTTCTCGCATGGGTATGGCGATTCATTTCCGCTGCACTCACTCACAATTACGTCCTTTGGGAAGAGCGACTCGTGGAGTAAAAGCCATGAAGTTGCGTAAAGGTGGCGACGAATTGGTAGGAATGGATGTTCTTCCAGCGGACATTTTAAATAACATTGCACCAGTTGTAGAAGCTGAAACCGAAGCAATTGAAGTTGAAGCAATTGAAACCGAAGCAACTGAGACTGAAGCAACTGAAGTTGAAGATGCAGATAATGAGTCAGCTGTAGAAGTCGTAGATAACAGTAATTCCGGGCTTTGGGTATTAGTTATTACGACAGGAGGATATGGAAAACGGGTACCAGTAGCCCAATTCCGCTTGCAAAACCGCGCTGGACAAGGTTTAATGGCAACCAAGTTCAAAAACCGTAAAACACCAGATCATTTAGCAACTTTACGCATTGTTAGTGAAGAAAATGAAATTATGATGGTCACGAGTCGCGGTATCATTATTCGACAAGCAGTAAACGCTATTTCCATCCAATCACGTTCTGCTACTGGAGTAAGGGTACAGCGTCTTGATGATGAAGATTTTATTAATGGAGTCGCGGTAGTACCAGCTGATAATAGTGAAGAATCGCAAGAATTATCCGATGAAGATACGGTTATTGCTGAAATTGCTGAGGATACGTCAGATGGAGATGTTGTAGAAACAGAAGAATAAAATCAAATTTTGCTAATTTATTAACCACTAAATGTAGAGACGTGATACCCTTGCGTCTCTACAATTATTTTGGTTGGTTTCGAGAAATTTAAGAAACGATATGAAATCTAATATTTTTACCAAATTCGTAAATCGCAACTCAAAACCGATCATCGCTTTAACAAGTGGGATTGTAATGGGATTAACCGTCGCTCCTGTTGGTGCTTGGTTTTTAGCATGGTTTGCATTGATTCCCCTATGGATATTAGTTGTAGTAAATTCCCCCAAGCACAAAAATAAACCCATCTCCCCATCTCCCCATCTCCCCATCTCCCTATCCTCCCTCTTCTGGGGTATGGGTTATCACGGAACAGCCTTGTATTGGATTACGGGACTTCATCCTTTGACTTGGTTGGGTGTTCCGTGGTTGGGAAGTATTGCGATCGCATTATTTGCCTGGTTTTTTATCTCCTTTTGGGGAGGTATATTAGTTATTTTTTGGTCTAAATTACTCAGGATATTTTCAACTCAAAATAGTTTGATTCGTGTTCTGATTGGTACAGCTATTTGGTGTGCTTTAGAAAGAGTTTGGAGTGCCGGACCTTTGTGGTGGAGTTCGCTTTCTTACACGCAATCACCGCATAATTTGGTAATTTTACATTTGGGTCAAATTTCCGGACCAACAGCGGTAACGGCGGTAATAGTTGCGGTTAATGGGTTGTTAGCAGAAGCTTTAATTGCTCGCTTTTCTGCTGTAGATGATGGTAGAGAAAATAAGATATCAGTATTAGAACAAACTAAAAATCAAAATATCAAAAGTTTTCAGCGATTGGGAGTAATCGCGATCGCGCTATTCATCTTTTCTCATTTAATAGGTTTTGGCTTGTATTCTCGTCCCCTTTCTCAACCTTCGGAAACTGCTTTAAAAGTAGGAATTGTCCAGGGAAATATTCCCAATCGAATCAAATTTAAATCCCAAGGGAAGCAACGCATCATTAAAAATTATACTGAGGGTTATTTAAATTTAGTAGATCAAAGTGTAGAAGCAGTTTTAACCCCAGAAGGTGCATTACCCTTTTTTGAAGATGAAATTATCCGCACTCCCTTAATCGCAGCAGTGCGGGAAAAAGGTGTTTTAGCTTGGGTTGGTGGTTATAAGCGTCAGGGGGATGGTAGATATACCAATAGCTTATTTACATTTACAGGTGAAGGTAAAATTTACAGTCATTATGATAAAGAGAAATTAGTACCTTTAGGAGAATATATTCCCTTTGAAAGTGTTTTAGGAGGAATAATTAATAGATTATCTCCCATAACCGCAAGGCAAATACCCGGAAAATCAAACCAGATTGTGGAAACACCTTTTGGTAGAGCTACCGTTGGGATTTGTTATGGTTCAGCTTTCGCCGAACAATTTCGTAATCAAACACATAAGGGCGGAGAATTTATTCTCACAGCTTCTAATAACGACCCTTATAGTGCAGCAATGCAATTTCAGCATCATGCTCAGGATATCATGCGAGCCATTGAAAATGATAGATGGGCAGCAAGAGCTACTAATACAGGATATTCAGCATTTGTCAATCCCCACGGTCAAACATTATGGATATCGGGGCATAATACCTATGAAACTCACGCAGAAACCATTTATCGACGAAAAACCCAAACTTTATATGTACGTTGGGGTGATTGGTTATGTTGGGTTTTATTAGGATTGGGTATGGGAAATTGGGCATGGGGTATAGGATATCACATTCTTATCCAAAAACTTTGATCTAAACTTGTTCCTTGACTCTGACTTCTAAGCCGGGCAGTAGGCAGTCGGCAGTCGGCAGTGGGAAGGAATATTAAGACTTAGAAAATTGGTGGTGTAAATTGTTTTTCATGAGGACTGCCTAGGAACACACAGCCTTTGAATCGAGGCAGAGCCTTGAAACGAGAACACAAAGTAAATTGACATATGTGATAAATGGCTACTTTTTATCTAGTTAACTTCATGCAATAATTAAGAATCTTTATCACTTAAATATATACGTGATATTCCATCAAGGGAACGAAAGGGAACTCTTAACAGCTATATAACTAGGTAGTAAATATACAAATAATTTTGCTTACCTACTTAATCATAATTATTACTAAACAATGACAAAAATTCTTACAGATACAAATTGGCAAGAACTCAAGGTAGAAAGTGAGCAAAAGGGTATACTTTCCATTCAAACAAAAGGAGTTGAAACTATCCGCCACGGGAAAATACTTGATATTTGTAATACTTATTACTGCGGGATAGAGTTACGTAATGGATTGTTTATTTGGATACATGAAGAAGATTTTGTTGATGACTTGGTGTGGATTAGAGATAGTTTAGATGAATCTCGATTTGGGTTGAGTTTTTTTCTTTCAGGAAAAGTGAGAATTGAACGCCACGGTTTAACAGATGAAACTGACGAATCAGTGGGAAAATATTATTCAGAATGTAACTGCGATATCAAAGAAACTGAAT
>JBHJOU010000080.1:0-6201 GCA_050329355.1 Rivularia sp. (in: cyanobacteria) | reverse complement strand
CAATGTTTAATCACATTCGAGTTTTGGGCTGACCAAGCAGAACAATGCACACCCGTATGGGATGAAGTGATGCGGAGTTTGACTTTAGGATTATATATTCGTGACCCCAGAACTGGTTTAGCTTTTCCGGATTAAGTCTAAAAAGACCCGGAATCCTAAACGTTTTCCGATATCAATTCCATACATTTGCTTGCAAGTTCATCAACTGTTGAGGTTGATTCGACATCAATACATATAAATTCAAGACGCTCAATCTCTTCCCTCATATGTTTATTGTAGAGTAGGGTACGACCGATAAACTTTTCAATTAAATGCTTTTCATCTTCACTTACAGACTCAAAATTACTTTCACCCTTGATACGGTTTCGGAAGAATTGGTCGCTAGCGGTAAGCCAAATTGCTTTGACACCATTTTCCCTAACTAAATTCGCAACCAATGATGGATATAAGGCAGAACCTTCAATTACAAGACATTTCCTTGATAAATCAACTGCATGAGAACGAACAATAGCCTCTACCTGTGGCAATACATTTTTCTCGTAATGCGACAATACATCTAAAAAAAGAGCTTCGGTAGACAAAGTTTTATAATGCTGTGCTACGTATTCTCGAATAGCTTTATCTTTTGGTTTTATCCAAGGTCGTCCGGGATGACGAGCAAGTTTGTCTGTAGAACGATAATTCCAACCAAGCTTTGCTGTTTGATATTGTGCAAGAGTTGATTTGCCTACATTATAAGAGCCACCAATTAAAATTACTCGTGTTTGTTTGAGCGATTTATTCATAAACCGGCAAAGAAGCATATTGGGGATTTTTTAACCTGTGCTAACTATAAAGCTATCTTCCTGATTAGATTTACTGCATTCAACTTCCACTGACGAATGAGTTTCAACCCAAAGTACGGCACCACAACTTAACGGTTTTTCTGGTCGATAAACGACTTCACAAGGACCATTTATCTTCACCGAAAAACCGTAAATATTCTGATCGCGATGTTTGACTGTAATTACGGGAACTAAATTTTGTTGTTTGAGATTTTGTTGAATTCTATGTCTATTGACATGAATTTTAGTTGTTGCAGGATTTCTCCTACACCATTTGGCTTTTGGACCGCGACTACCCCGACTAATAATCGGATTCCCTTCAAATAACGGTATTATCCAATTTTTCCCAGCTTTATAAGCCCCTTTAACTCTACCTTGAGCAATTAAATAGCGCATTCTAGAGTTTGAAATATTCAAAATTTCTGCCGCTTGGCTAGTACTTACATACATAAAAAAAACTATTGTGATTAAAAGTTAGTTTATCAGTTCTGGTGGTACATTTTTCCTTCGACGAGAAAATTTAATTGTGAAAGTTACAATTTTGAAAGTCGAATCGTGATTGTGCAAGCTCGTTGCTATTGTAAAAGTCGTTCACACAAAAGTCGGGTTTTTATGACAGTTGTCCGATGTAAAGAATGTTTTTCGTAAAAGACTTCTCACCAACCTCGTCGTAAAATCTTTTTGATGTTTTATAGTTATTCAGCAAACCGATAAAAATTCCCGACCAGTTTTTCACCAATCGGGAATTTAAAACATTGATAAATTAAAACAAGAGTTCTATCTAGATTCAATCAGTAAACAGTATGTACTTTGTTTGGGGGATTTACACCCCCGCTTTTAGAGACCTACCACCTTCTTAGTGTGGCGTTTCGCCGTCGTATTTAACTGATAACTGATAACTGTTAAAACCTACTTCTTAGCAAGAGCTTCACGTTCTTTAACTTCCTTAATCACGTCATCAGCGACATTCTTAGGACAAGGAGCATAATGGTCGAATTCCATCGAAAACTGACCGCGACCGGAAGTCATAGTACGTAAATCGCCGATATAACCAAACATCTCACTCAAAGGAACTTCTGCCTTAATCCGAACCCCTGTAGCACCGGGGTCTTGGGATTTAATCATTCCACGACGACGGTTCAAGTCACCAATTACATCACCAACATGGTCGTCTGGTGTAAACACATCCACATTCATAATTGGCTCAAGTAATTGGGGACCCGCTTTCGGTAAAGATTGACGATAACCAGATTTTGCGGCAATTTCAAAGGCGATCGCGCTGGAGTCAACGGGGTGATAAGCACCGTCAGTTAAGGTAAATTTCACATCTACCAAGGGGAATCCAGCTAAAACACCTTTATCAATGCTGCTTTCAAAACCCTTTTGTACAGCGGGCCAAAATTCTCTGGGTACACTACCACCAGTTACTTTTGACTCAAATTGGAAACCAGTACCGGGTTCGCCGGGTTCAATAATATATTCAATCTTACCAAATTGACCGGAACCACCAGATTGCTTTTTATGGATGTAGGTATCTGTGATTTGCTTGGTAATCGATTCGCGGTATGCTACCTGGGGTTTACCAACTTCTACCTCAACACCATGAGTCCGTCTAAGGATATCAACTTTAATATCTAAGTGAAGTTCTCCCATCCCTTTAATAATCATCTCACCGCTATCGGGGTCGGTTTCAACTTGGAATGAGGGGTCTTCTTGAACCATCTTGCTCAAAGCCATACCCAATTTCTCAGAGCTTCCTTTCTTCGCAGGTGCTACCGCGATCGAGATTACCGGGTCTGGAAAAACCATCGGTTCAAGAGTCGCAGGATTTTTCGGGTCGCACAAAGTATGTCCAGTTTGGACGTTCTTCATTCCCACAATCGCAATAATATCCCCAGCTTGAGCCGAGTCTCTTTCTTCGCGAGAATTGGCGTGCATTTCCACCAGACGGCTGACACGTTCACTTTTACCAGTGGCAGTATTAAGGACGGTATCGCCTTTTGTTAGCGTACCTGAATATATCCGGGTAAAAGTCAAAGCACCAAAACGGTCATCCATAATTTTGAATGCTAACGCTCGCATAGGCGCTTCTGCATCAACTATGGCAAATTCGCCGGTTTCGTTACCTTCAAGGTCAACTTCTGGCTGAGGTTTAACTTCTGTGGGGTTGGGTAGATAATCAACAACAGCATTGAGTACTAATTGTACGCCCTTATTTTTAAAGGAAGAACCGCAATAAGTAGGGAAGAATGCTAAATCTATAGTACCTTTACGAATACAGCGTTGTAGTTCTTCGACGGATACCTCTTCACCTTCGAGATATTTCTCCATCAAACTATCGTCTTGCTCTACAGCCATTTCCACCAACTTTTCGCGCCAAGCTTCGATATCATCCTTCATATCGGCTGGAGGTTCTTTTATTTCGTAATTCATTGGGTCACCGGATTCATCCCACACCCATGCTTTACGAGTCAGCAAATCGACAACGCCAACGAAATCACCTTCTGTTCCGATGGGTAAAACCATGACTAACGGCTTCGCAGCAAGCACAGTTTCCACTTGCTTCACAACTCGGTAGAAATCTGCTCCTATCCGGTCAAGTTTGTTGACGTAAATAATCCGGGCAACTTCGGAATCGTTAGCATAACGCCAATTGGTTTCTGACTGCGGTTCCACACCACCAGAGCCACAAAAAACACCGATTCCACCGTCGAGGACTTTCAAAGAACGATATACCTCAATTGTGAAATCAACGTGTCCCGGAGTATCGATGATGTTCAACTGATGTTCGTTCCAGAAGCAGCTTGTGGCAGCGGATTGAATCGTAATCCCCCGCTCTTGTTCCTGCTCCATGAAGTCCGTTGTCGCTGCACCTTCATGAACCTCACCGATTTTATGAATTTTACCAGTAAGTTTGAGAATTCTTTCAGTTGTAGTTGTTTTTCCTGCATCAACGTGGGCGAAGATGCCGATATTTCGATAACGAGTGAGGTCTTTCATATTTAACTATATAACTAGGTGCTAGAACGAGAAGGCGGCTACCCTTGATTATTGCTCAAAGGGGAATCGGCGAAGATTTGCAGTCAGCAAGGGCTGAAACTCGACCGTCTCGGACATTTTAAGTCCTTTTCATGCCGATGGTTAATATACCATTTGTTAAGTAATTATAATTTATTTAGATGTCAAGGTGAAACAGTTCGGGCGTAGTGGTACCCGACTGTTCCATGGAGGAAATACGTAAAATGGGGAATGGGTAATTGGTAATTGGTAATGGGCATTGGGAAAAACATTTATAATCTAAAATCTAAAAGCTAAAATCAAATGAGTAACTGGATACAAGTCAAAGGGATTATCAAAAAAGGTTATGGTGTTGCATCGGGAAGAGGAGGAGATATTCGTTTTCCTGGGGGAACTATTGCCATGCAAAAGTCTTTTTTTTCTGAGCAAGGGCTGGATTTAGAACCTTATTTTTCGGCAACGTTGAATATTTCAATTTCTCCTTACAAATATTCAATTAAACAAGCTAAGTATACTTTTACAAATATCAAATGGGCAAAGAATGAACCGGCGGAGGATTTTTCATTCTTTGATTGCCGAATTCTACTCAAAAATGGTGAATTACAGCCAGGATTGATTTATTATCCCCATCCGGAAACGAAGCCAGAGCATTTTCAAGCTGCTGATATTCTGGAAGTTATTACTTTTAAAATTAATGATTTGAAATATGATGATGAGGTGTTGTTGCAGGTAGATAGTCGTCAGATTTTGATTAGTTAAAGGAAACATAAGAATAGTTTTAACGCAGAGGATGCTAAGGTTTTCGCTGAGGAACGCTGAGTATTTTTTGTAGATAATTTAAGATTGTAGCCGATGCAACTGACGTAAATTTAGTCTAAAAATATTGCATTGAAAAATGTTTTGATTTTGACAATTGTAATTTCACATAATTTTTGCTTGATTCAAGAAACTAGATAAAATCAAATTTTTCACAAATAATTATATAAATAATTATACAAATTATCTTTATTGAATAAATAGGGAAAATTATATTTAGGCTAATCATAGTCTATTTATTTTTATAATCTCCACAAAACCTACTTCAACTAAGTTCTAGTACCATTACTAAGTTCGGAGTAATCCCAAGAGTGCATTTGACGGAAGGGAAGACCCATTTTTATGACTGATAGTGGTAACTAGTTCAAGTCTCGGGAAAATTTAAGGGGGAGCGGTAGAATTTCCCTCGTGATTGATCGAGAAAAAATCTGCTTTATTATTAGCAACAGAGACTTTTAGTAAAAAACTAAAGTGTTATATTTACACTACACTTACATCGGAATGATAAAAAGTATGTGCAAAAAAACTCTGCGTTTCTCTGCGCTTACCTCCGCGTTACTTTGCGTTAAAAATATATAATTCCGATATAAACGGATTTGATATAAGTTAATGGCTCGTAAAATGTTTAGTTGAAAGCGTACTTCAGTATAATCGCATTAAGGAGCAAGCAAAATATTTGCAACTATGAATATATAAATCTAAATGTTAAATTTATTCTTTCTTTTAATTGTTTAGAAGTCTTTGGTATTTGATGCTGCCAAAAATGCTGTGTTGCACCTTTCATTAATAGAAGACAACCATTAGTAAGGTTTATTTCAACTTTATCTAAATATTTTTCTGATTTATGTCTTAGTTGAAAACGTCTAGTTTCTCCTAGACTTACTGAAGCGATAATAGGGTTTTGTCCTAGTTCTGTTTCATTATCACTGTGCCATGAAACATAATCTTTTCCATGACGATAATGATTTAGGAGAACACTATTAAATTCTACTTCCACAACTTCTTCAATTTTCTGTTTAATTGAAAATAGGGTAGGTGTCCAAGGTTCAGGATTCATAGTGATACCTGAATATTTATAGAATTTATTTTCGTCTCCATACCAAGCAGTCAATCTAGGCAAGTCAACCTCCTTGCCAAATATTTTCATTTTATCTTGTCGCCAATTTATGCTACTTCGTAGTTCTTGGAAAAGTTGATTACTCTCTATTTCATCAAAAAAACTTTGATAAAGAATCACTTCTCCATTAGGCAAAGGTTTACCGTCTGGCATAGTTACAACTTTCGGTTCTATTTGAACAGAAGCTTTTTTTTTAAAGCAATAATAAGGTTGGCGTGTCACGTACCAACCAGAGTTTTGTGACAATTGCATAAGTTCTGAAAGTTTAAAATTCTCTTCATTCAATCCTTAAGTAAGGGATAAAAATTGAATGTCCAGTGAGGACAGAACTTACTCTAACACTGGACTATAGTGAATTAGAAAACTCGCTACAAACAGCAACTATGCTTCAAGTTAAATCTCAAGACAAATCTAGCGTATGGTGGC
>JBHJOU010000579.1:0-2740 GCA_050329355.1 Rivularia sp. (in: cyanobacteria) | reverse complement strand
TCTTCTACAAGCATTGGTAAATGAGATTGAGAATATTTCCAAAATAAAAATAATTCGCGATTTAAATCGTTAATCCAAATTTTGAGATGGGGAAATTTTTGTTTTAAATATATAAATACCGAACCACCACCCACAAAAGGTTCTCTATACTCAGAAAAACTATCTGGTAAACATTCAGCTATTTGGTTGATGGCTTTCGATTTTCCACCGGGGTAACGTAGTGGACTTTTGATCATAATTACTGGTACAACTAACTCAATTTTGTGATAACTAACAAATTATATATTACAGTAGCCTGCATTTTCGTTGAATCCAGGGACAGGTGATATCTTTAATCTTTAAGGTATACTTTGTGCAATTTTCAATTTGCTGTATAGATAAGATTGTTAATTACTTGTTACTTCTATTCTGAGTTTTGGATTATGTTGGGTTTCTAGGGCGAGTTTTCTAATTATTTCTTTTTGGTTACTCTTAAAGATTTTTGAATTAGCGGCTAAAAAAGATTCCAATTCTGATGAGGCATTTGGAAATAGAATAGACCCTATCACATTCTTACCAGTTAATTTTAACTTAGTTATAAAAGATACTGTTTGTCCGTTAAGGATTAGAGAATCGAGATTAGAAAATAATATTAACTTGAATAAACCATCTTGAATATCTGGTAATTTTGGCAAAGATTCTTTAGAAGTGTTTTTGGATTTTTGGATGATATAAGTGTCATTTTCATGAAATATTTCATCTGGTGTTAAATAGTAAACTCCTCCGAGATAATTTTCAATACTAAAAGTAGCTTTTAACCCATCAACCAAATATTCTAGCTTATGGGATGTAAGAGCTTCCCTTTTGCTAGCGCTTTGAGAACCTTTAAGAGAAATATTTTTAAATTCCTCGAACTCTTCTATAATTTTTTGTAAATAGCTATCCATTCCTTGTCGAGAATGAATAGATACTCCAGTTGTTCGCGAAATTGAGTCATAACAATCGAGAGCTTTTTCAAAAATTTCTGTAAATCTTTCTTCAAATAGATTTTTATTCCAATGAAACGCACTTTGGTGATATGTCAAAATTTGCTCAATTTGATATTTAACAAATTCATTATTAAATTGTTGGTTGGTTAACTTATGCTTATTTTCTTGACCTTTTTTTGCACTTTTATCAGCAGTTCCGTAATAAGCAAGTACGATATAAATATTAAGTAAATTCATCCACGAGATGGTCGAATATTGAATTCTATCCCTGTCACCGTCGCTTCCTTCATCCTTAATTACCGGAATAATCGTTATTACTTTAGAAGAATTATAAGTATTATAAATTCTGGCAAAGGGATAACTTCTAGTTCTTTTTGGTGATACCCATTGTGAATAAGCTATTTCAGTATCGGGGGATTTAATTAAGCCAAACGTATTTGCTTTATTTACATCAAAATGATCTAAATAAATCTCTTTTAATTCCTGGATTAGATAAGTTTTATAACTTACTCCCCTGATAAACCCGGTAAAGTGTAGAACTTCTGCCATTTTTGCCAAATAAACATTTTAGCTTCAAGTTTGCAGCTTCACCTTAATTCTCACTTATAGTAAAACTTAGCAACGGGAAACCTAGACTTCCTTGCTGATTTTTTTTATTCCAGATATTCAACGGAGAGGGTGGGATTCGAACCCACGGTACCTTTCGGTACACTCGATTTCAAGTCGAGCGCATTCGACCACTCTGCCACCTCTCCAGGTAGTAGCTGTCAGCAATTAATCTTGAGCAATAAAGCTGAGATAATGGCTGACCAAACAAATATGTATTGTACTATATTTTTACGTTGTTTGCACTATGGTCATGGATTTTTGATAAAGAATATCTTCAGATTTAATCGTGAAGTCGTTACCAATCCATACAAGTGAAGCTTTAGTGACTTTTCCATCTTCAAGTTCCACAATTGAGAAATTACGCAACTTGTCTTGAGGTTTTTCGAGAATTCGCGGTACACTGGCGGCATTTAAATAAATAATTCCCTCCGGGCTTCTAAAAATAGGCTTTCGCAATGCTTTTGTATGTCGCAGGGTGTGATGCATATGTCCGAATGTCACCAAAGGAATATTTTTACCAGTGGTGATACTTTGAGAAATTGCTTCGGCAAAATCTGGGTCGCCGTAATCGCCGCCGATAGGATGCCAATCTTTGCCGCAGGGGTCTTCGGGCTTATCTCCTAACCCGGAAGGACCATTGTGACCGAGAAAGATTATCGTTTCATAAGCAGCACTATTGACTGCTGCCATAATTCGGCTTGTTGATTCTTCCAGAGTTGCGACTCCAAATCTTTCTTTACATAAATCGGCAAATTTCCATATCGGTCCACCCCAAGTAAAAGGACGACTTCCCACCACAGTTAAGTTGAATTCAGGAAAATCCAGCTTACCGAAACCAACATGAATATCACCCAAGAAATCCAGTTGTTGCTGTACCCAATCTTCCTTAGTGCGGTCGTAGGGACACTTTTTACGTCCCCATTCGGTGGCAGTGTACCATGCATCGTGGTTGCCCATTACAGCTGCTTTGGGAATATCGAGTGAAGCTATTTTTCTCACCACTTCCACCGACTCATTACCAAAATCCCCAACGAACAGCACTAGGTCAACGTTCAGACGCTCAAGTGCAATACCGTCTTCGTTTTCCCATTGGTCGTGAACGTCTCCGACTACAGCGATTTTTAGAGTTTTCGAGTTTGTTAACTGAGTGCTTGTCATGCCAC
>JBHJOU010000126.1:0-8828 GCA_050329355.1 Rivularia sp. (in: cyanobacteria) | reverse complement strand
CGTCGGAATACACCGCAGTTGTTAATCCTAATTTTTCGCCTATTTGTAAAACTTGGTTTAATTGTTCTTTAACGCTTTCGGGAATACTCTCGAAACAGGCAATTAATCCTAATCCTTTACCTAATCCCAAAGTTGATACTAATTGAGAGGAAAGTAAATCGGCTTGAATGGGGGTTAAAGCAGAACCACGAAGGATATCGGCTCCTTGAGATATGGCTTCTCTACTACCCGTCAATACCACAGTTCCCGAAGCTGATTGCATGGGATACAATCTAAATGTAGCTTCAGTAATAATACTTAAGGTACCGTAAGAGCCAGTAAATAATTTCATCAAGTCATAACCGGCAACATTTTTGACGACTTTCCCTCCAGCCTTGGCAATTTGACCATCAGCACGGACAAAAGTTACACCTAACAATTGGTCTCTAACACTACCATAACGCTGTCTCAAGGAACCAGTATCAGCAGTAGCGATGATACCTCCGACGGTTGCTAATTGTGGTGATGTAGGATTAAGGGCAAGAATTTGGTTATGTTTGGCTAAAAGTGCTTTAATATCGGCAAATTTTACTCCTGCTTCTATGGTAAGAGTTAAATCTCCTACAGCGTGATTGATAATTGTATTGAGATTTTTGGTACTAATAACAATATCAATATTTTCCGTTAAACCACCCCACTTAAGTTTACTACCGTTACCGCAAGGTAAAACGCGCCATTTGTTGCGGTAAGCTTCGCAAATGACTTGAGCCAGTTGTGATTGAGTTTGGGGATAAACCACACAACCGGGGAGAATTCCTGGTGATACAGCCTGATCATAAATGAGGTTTTCTTCTCCAACGATAGATGCGAGAGTAGAATGGTAGACGTTCAGCGTACCCTGTTCGCTAGACATCGGTTTTATTTGCATATTTTTGTAATTACTTAATACTACTCCCAACGCGCCCTATAATTACCGATCACTTTTTGATGGAACTAATAGAAAATTAACATAAGTCAGGTTTTGAGACTAAATATCTGTAATATCAAATAACACTTATAAAAATCAGAAGTTGGGTTTTTGGCACAAATAAGCTAAAAAGCGTTTAATTAATTTGTATATTCAAATTTTATTCAAGTTTTGTAGTGCGGGCATCCCTTCACTTTGTTCGAGGGCAAGCCTGCCCGCTAGAAAAATATAAATTAAATGGGTGATAGCTTATCTGTAACATCAGATAACAACTATAAAAGCCCGACTTTTCAAAACTGCTTATGTTAAATCAACAATAAGTATTAACCACGATGTCAAAGACTTATTTTTAACTTAAGCTAGCAACTGGAGACAGTATATATTTATCTCTCATAGCATCTGCAAATAAATAGTCCTGTTAGTTAATTTATCGGGGTAACAATGTTAATCATCATTCAGAAGAATATCTGTAAATTTAATATCCTTCAGCGATGGTGTTTCTATCAACATTTCTAGAAAGAAAGTGAGATAGATTCAACACGTTCAAATTTTTAATTACCAATCCGTATATAGCAATTTATTACACCCAGAAAACTTTTGCGATAATCAGATGTATTAAGTATTATTGCTATATCAATGATATTTATGTAATTTTTGCATAAAAAGTAGATTAATGAAAAAAAATAAATAGAAAAAGAATTAATCTATAAGAAGATTTGCTACAGCACTAATGTAGCTTTAATAAATTGTCGCTATGTTTTTAGTCGCTGATACTATTCAAGAGTTTAAGCTCGCAGTTTCTCCCGAAACTAGTTTGATAGAAATTATTGATTTAATAGAACAACTTAAAAGAGAAGATAAAGTACCACAGCAATTATTTGTTATACAACATTCGCAATTATTGGGGATTTTTGCACTTTTTGATTTAATTTATTTAATTACTTCTAAAGCAAATTTAGAAAGAGTTAAAGTTGCGGAAGTAATGAAGCCCGCAATTAGTTTAGAACCCGATTATGATTATCAACAAGCGCTATCTATAATGCGTGAACATAATATTAAATGTTTACCAATTATAAATCAAGGAGGAGAATTAATAGAAATAGTTACTCCAGAAAGCATTGCGACAAAACTGCAAACAGAACTTTTAAATACTAAAATACAGTTACAAGAACAAACAATAAAGTATGATTATTTCAAGCAAGAATTTGATGATTTAGTAAAGACTAATAAACTATTACAACATCAGATAGATGATAGTCTTCTAATTGAAGAAGAACTTTGTTTTCGAGTTGCTTTTGAAAAGCTAATTACTCGGATATCTACGGATTTTGTTAATATTGCTGCGAATAAAATAGATGACGCTATTAATCAAGCTTTGCAAACTATAGCTAGATTTATTAATATTGACCGTAGTTATGTATTTTTGTTAGCAGAAGATGGCGAAAAGGTAAATAATACTCATGAATGGTGTAGTCAAAGAATTCTATCCCGTATTGAGCAATTAAAAGATATTTACGTCGAAGATTTAAATTTATTTATAGAAAAGCTTCAGTGTGGTGAAATATTTCAGTTAATAGATATAGAGGAATTAGAATTACAAGAACTAGTTAAAGAACAGATTTTTCCAAATCAAGATATTAAATCTTTGATTATTTTACCAATTGCTTGTAGCGGTAACTTGATTGGTTTTTTAGGTTTTGAATCCTTGAATACAATTATATGGACAGAAAATAGTATTATCTTACTCAAAATTGTTGCAGAAATCTTAGGAAATGTTTTAGAACGCAAGGAATTAGAAGAAACTTTAAAAGTAAGTGAAGAAAGATATGCAAGAGCTATAAATGCGGGAAAAGTGGGGGTTTGGGAATGGGATATTCAAACCAATGAAGTTTATATTGATTCTAACTTAAAAGCGATGCTTGGCTATAAAGATGAAGAAATAGCTAATCAATTTACTAGTTGGTTGGGATTTGTACATTCGAGCGATGTTGGTTTAGTAAAAGCTGAAATTAACGCTTATTTAGAAGAATTAATTCCTAAATACGAAATCGAACATCGGATGTTGCACAAAAATGGAGATATTTTAGGATTTTTAAGTCGTGGTACGGTAGTTAGAGATGAAACTGGAATGCCAATTTTTATGGCTGGTTCGAGTACAGATATTACGGCTCGTAAACAGATAGAAAATAAGCTGAAAGCTTCTTTAAAAGAAAAAGAAGTGTTACTTAAAGAGATTCACCATCGCGTTAAAAATAATTTACAAATCATTTCGAGTTTACTACGTTTACAATCTGGATATATTAAAGATAAACAAGCTTTAGAAATCTTCCAAGATAGTCAAAATCGCATTCGTGCAATGGCATTAATTCACGAAAACTTGTATCAAATTAACAACTTAGCAGCAATAGAATTTTCCGAATATATTCGCAAGTTAACAAATAATTTAATTAGTTTTTATGCTATAGATAATCATATTAAAATAAGCACTAACATCGAAAAAGCATTTTTAAAAATTGATACAGCTATTCCTTGTGCTTTAATTATCAACGAACTTATTTCTAATTCAATTAAACACGCTTTTAAAAATAGTGATGAAGGAGAAATCTATGTAGAATTTATTGCTTTACAAGAAAATAAATATTCATTGTCTGTTAGTGATAATGGTGTGGGGGTACAAGAAAGTATCGATTCATTAAAAAAACAATCTCTCGGTTTAGAATTAGTCTGGAATTTAGTAGAACAATTGGAAGGAACAATAGTATATAATTGCAAATTTGGTACTTCATTTAGAATTACATTTACCGAAAATAACGAGATATAAAATACAAATGAAAGAAAAAATATTAGTTGTGGAAGACGAAAGAATCATTGCTTATGATATCAAAAGTTGTTTAGAAAATTCCGGTTATATTGTCCCCGCAATTCTTGCACATGGAGAAAAAGCAATTTCTCAGATAGAACAATTGCAGCCAGATTTAGTATTAATGGATATGATGCTTAAAGGTGAGATGAATGGAATTCAAACTGCCGAAATAATTCTCAATAATTTTAATATCCCAGTCGTTTTTCTCACTGCTCACTCCGATGAAAGTACTATTAAAAAAGCTAAAGCAACTCAACCTTTTGGTTATGTACTCAAACCTTTTGAAGAAACTCAATTAATTACTACCATTGAAATAGCTTTAAATAAACATCAAACAGAAACTGTGATGCGGGATGCATTGGAAAAAGAGAAAGAAATGAGAGAACTTAAATCTCGCTTTGTTTCAATGGTAAGTCACGAGTTTCGCAATCCATTAAGTACTATTTTAAATTCAACTGAATTACTCGTAAATCACAGCCAGCAATTAACAGAAAATAAAAAAGACGAATATATATGCCATATACAAAATTCTGTTAAACATCTCAATCAATTATTAAATGATGTTTTATTAGTTGGGCAAGCAGAAGTCAATAAAATTAAGTTTAATCCCTTACCATTAGATTTAGTAAAATTTTGCGAAAATTTAGTAGCAGAATTCAAATTAATCGCAACCAAAAAGCATCAAATTATTTTTAAAGTCCAAGGATGCTATATTCAGCAAGAAGAAACTATCAAACTACCTTGTTTAGATGAAAAACTACTCCGACATATCCTAACTAATCTGTTATCGAATGCGATTAAATATTCTCCTCAAGGTGGAGAAATACGCTTTGATTTGTTTTGTTTACAAGGAGAAGCTATTTTCCGTATTCAAGATGAAGGTATTGGTATTCCGCAAATAGAACAAGAAAACTTATTTTCTTCTTTTCAAAGAGGTAGCAATGTCGGTAAAATACCCGGGCATGGTTTAGGATTATCAATCGTTGAACAATATGTACAATTGCATCAAGGAGAAATTAACTTAATTAGTAAAGAAGGAGTTGGAACTACTGTGATTGTAACTTTACCATTGAAGTAGTTAGTGGATAGTGGTTTGTTTTTCTAATAAGCTATCGCGCATTTAATTTATATTTTTCTAGCGGGCAGGCTTGCCCTCCAACAAAGTGAAGGGATGCCCGCACTACAAGATTTAAATAAAATTTGAATATACAAATTAAACGCTTTTGAGCTTAACTACTATCAACTATCAACTATCAACTAACACTTCTCAAACATTAACAGTTTTCTTATTATTCACCGATGGATAATAATCTCCTTCACTATTAACTTCAACTGGTGCTGTTAAATCTTTTCCTGTAATTAATCTCGCACCACGATTGCGGGTAAAATAATTCCAAACCCACTGAATCATGACTACAAGTTTGTTGTCAAATTCAACTAAATAATAAATGTGAACCAATAACCAAAATAACCAAGCGATAAAACCTGTAAGTTTGATAAAACCTAAATCAACAACCGCAGAATGTTGTCCAATTACTGCTAAACTACCTTTGTCAACATAATTAAATGGGGATATTGTATTGCCTTTTATCTGCTGTTTAATAGATTTTGCAACATATTCCCCTTCTTGCATGGCAACAGGTGCTACACCCGGTAATGGTTTACCTGTCTGATGAGCAAAATGTGCTAAATCACCAATTACATATATATTCGGATATCCTTTCAAACTTAAATCTGGTTCAACAATAACTCTTCCGGCTCGATCGCATTCTACACCAGTTTTTTCTGCAATTAACTTACCTAAAGGTGATGCTTTTACACCTGCTGCCCATAATACCGTTTTTGCTGCAAAGGTTTTGATTTCCTCACCTTGCTTAATGGTAACTATGTCCCCTTCAATACCTGTTACCAAAGTTTTCGTAACTACACTAACACCCAAATTTTCTAAAGATTCCTGAGCTTTAACTGATAATTCTGGTGCAAATGGTGGTAAAATTCGATCCAAACCTTCCAAAAGCAACACCTGGGTTTCCGAAGTATCGATATTACGAAAATCTTCCTTGAGAATAGTGTAAGCCAACTCGGCGATCGCACCTGCTAATTCAACCCCAGTTGGGCCACCACCAACTATCACAAAAGTCAGCAAAGCACGACGTTTCTCTTCGTCTGTCTCCTGCTCTGCTGCTTCAAATGCTGTAAATATCCGCCGACGCATTTCTATGGCATCTTCCACGGTTTTTAAGCCGGGTGCGAATTCTTCCCACTCATCTTTACCAAAATAGGAATGCTTGGCACCTGTAGCAATAATTAAACTATCATAAGGGATTTTTTCACCCCTCATCACAACATTTCTCGTCTCTGGCTCGATATCCGTCACCTCTCCCAACAGTACTTTTGTATTTTTACTCTTACTAAGTATCGAACGCAATGGTGATGAAATATCAGCCGGAGATAAAGTACCAGTAGCCACTTGATATAAAAGTGGTTGGAATAAGTGAAAGTTTCTTTTGTCTATTAAAGTAACATTTATATCTTTAATATTCAGTGCTTTTGCTGTATAAAGTCCCCCAAAACCCCCACCAATAATCACTACTTGATGTGGTGGTTTAGTCGCAGCTTTACTTTCCATAATATTTGTTTACTCCCGTTGAAGTTCCTTTCACCATTCTTAACAAATTTTTACCATTTTTAACAGAGGGTTTTGTTGGTCTTTTACATCTTATTTTGAGCAAAAGTATTAGATACTACATTATTTGAGTACTTAGTTGCACATTTGAAGATTTTGTGATAAAAATGAAGCTTTAAAAGCAGCTAGAGATAATAGAATTGAAAGATGATTTTCTATGATGCCGGGATTTTGATCGGAAGCATAACTACAGTAAATACTCGTAGTAAAATGTATTTTTTTGTCACTTTTATATAGAATGGCGATCGCGCAATTAATTGAAAATTTAGATCCCCGACTTCTTGAAGAAGTCGGGGATCTGAACACTGTGATTTCGATACATACAAATAGGATTGCGATATAACCATTAATTAGGGAATAAAAAATGGATCAAGAGTTAGTGATTTTTCTGATCAGCGTTTCTTTGCTGATTTTGTATTTAATCTTCTCAGCACTCACAGAAATGGGTACAAAATTACCTTGGAAAAAATAACTATTGCCTATTCACGATTATTTTTAGAACCGCGAATTATAATACGCTCGTCTTGAATAGTTATACTTTCCAATTTAATTGGTAATTTTTTAAGTTCTTGAGAAAGAAGTTGATTGAAACTGTCTTGAGATAAACCGATATTTTGCGAAACTTCAGCGATGGGAAAGCTAAAATTACCCAGAGAAACACGAGTTGTATCGTCAAAACTAACTTCTTGGTTACGAATAGTGGGTTTTCCTTCAATTCCAATATAAAGATGTTTTTGTTTTCCCGGTAAATTTTCTAGCATTTGAATAATTTTTGTTTTCCGTGCAGACAATTCTTGTACCGGAATAGATGAAGTTTCAATCACAGCACCCACAGAGATTTTACCGTCTTGAATTTGAGTATTTGTAGCTTTAATTGCTGTTATATATTGACTATTTTGATTATTTTTAGTCAGAGAGGTAGCAATTAATGAATTAATTTCGGAAGCATCAAGATGTACTTCTCCTGTAGTTTTTGTGGTCAAATTTTGTGAAACTTTACGTAATACCTCTTCAGATTGTAGAGGCTTTTTGATTTGTTGATTAGCAGAAATTGCATTTTCATTTGTAGATGAATTAGTATACCAAGCAGGTAACTGCATTGCTTGCTGCCAAGCAAAAAATCCAGCAATCCCAATACCACCTAAAATCAAGCTGAATATCAGTAGAAGTCGCTTATACATAATAATAAGAATGATAAAGGGTAAACTATTTTATCTACAATGCCCAACAGCCAATTTTCTGAAAATACAGCAATAAAAAACCCCAGTCAGGGAGACTGAGGCTAATTTCATAAACTAGATTAATTGCTTTACTCATTGTCCCGAAAATCAGCTTCTAACGATTGTAATGATTTTTCAAATCCCATACGCTGTTCGACGTTACGTAACAGATAACCATTTAGCATTGCTGAAGCTAAAAGCTTTCCTAAATTTTCGCGATTAGTGGCGATGGTAACGTTAAAATCATCAGAAGGTAAACCACCTAACATACTAGAAATAGTACGTTCAATTGCTTCCACAACTTCAGAAGAACCAGGCCTAGAGAGTTGAGTCACCATTTCCGGACTCAAAGATTTAATGTACTGCAAAAAGGAATTACTGCCTTTGGTTGGATTGTCAAAAAATTCTGGGTTATTACGCTGGTCTATATTGTTCACGATAATCTGCGTGTGGTATTACTTCAACTTACATTAATAAATGTAACAGGTTTTAAATTGTAATGCAGTCAGTTAAACCGTACTTCTAATGGGGGGTTCTTCTACATTTTGGGACAAGGGGATGGAGGATGGGGAGACAAGGGGATGGGGGGATGGGGAGATGGGGGGATGTTAAGTAATAAGTAATAAGTAATAAATTCTTAATTCTTAATTCTTACTCCTAACTCCGGTGGTACTAACTCCTAACTTTTAACCTTTAACCTTTAACCTTTAACCTCTAACCTTTAACCTTCTTCCGTAATACTTCTAACAGTTGATCTACATTCTCTTTACGGCTATTATAACCCATTAGTCCAATACGCCAAACTTTGCCAGCCAATTCACCAAGCCCGCCTCCAATCTCGACGTTTTCTTCTAATAATAATTCTCGTGCAACGGCTTTACCGTCAATACCTCCGGGAATCCGAACTGTTGTGAGAGTTGGTAATCGGTACTGTTTCTCAACGTGCAAAGTCATTCCTAAATCTTCTAAACCTTGCCACAGATATTCTGCATTTTTTTGATGTCTTTCCCAACTATTCTCTATGCCTTCTTCTGCAATTAAACGTAAGGATTCCCGCAAAGCATAATATAAATTGATTGGTGCTGTATGATGATATGTGCGTTCTTTACCCCA
>JBHJOU010000784.1:0-4836 GCA_050329355.1 Rivularia sp. (in: cyanobacteria) | reverse complement strand
TTCGTAAATGTCTATACCTAACTATACATATATAGACAAAGCTAGACATTTACGTTTGTAGTTTTAGTCCAAAGTCCCAAAACTACAGGCACAAACGGCAGTGCCTCTATCCCATTCATCAAGTTTGGGATTACTTTTCTTGCTATATTTAAACCAAACAAATAGAATTGCAAGCTGGAAGTTTGAGTGATGTAATTGAACGTATGGCGCGAGAAAACCTACTCAAAATGAGTAAGAATGAGTAGCTTTGTTAAGCAATTAGCTTACAGCATTATACCCGAATTGTGAATGGTTAGAGCTTCTCCCCATCTCAATTAAAGTTAACCAATTCCTTCTGTTGAATACGGCTTTTGACAACTTTTGCTGGGGTACCTACGGCTATGGAGTAAGGAGGAATATCTTTTGTTACCACTGACCCCGCACCAATCACGCAGCCTTTACCAATGGTTACTCCATCTATTACCGTTACATTATGTCCCAGCCAGCAGTCATCTTCAATTACAATTCCTTTACGAGTAGTTCCTTGTTTGGCAATGTATTCAAGTGGGTCTGTAAAATTATGGTTGTTGGCAAATAATCCCGAATGAGCTGCAATTAAACAATTTTTACCTATTTTAATATTTCCTGCTCCGGCAATACAAACATAAGGACCGATAAATGTGTCTTGTTCAATTTTGATATGAGTATCATTCAATGCTCTAATATCAACACCCTGTTGAATTTGTACTCCATCACCGAGGGAAATTTTATTGTTAGGATGTCCTATAGCATTAATATTTGCACCTCGCAAAATTTGGACTCCATTGCCAATTTCTATACAATTAGTGTTAATAAATTCAACGCTATCTTGTAGATAAACTTGTTTACCCAAGCTTGCAAAGATACTGCGATAAAAAAAAGTTCGTAAGTTGGAACCGATAAATTTTGTAGGAATATTTGCTAATAAAACAGTTAGAACTGTTTCTTGTAACCGCTTCAATTTTGATCCAATTTGTTTACTATTCATAATTATATTTCCCTGATTTGTGTAAAAAAACTGAAATGCTCGAAGCCATAATTTCAAAACTTACTCTGTGACTCTGAAAAAATAAGTTATCCGTAAGTAAGTCGCAATTTTATCTAGAATTAGCTGACATCACTTCTAATTGTTGAGGATTTATGGATTCTTCGGGAAGACGAGTTTTAATAACTCGTGCTGGTATACCCACAGCGATTGAATAAGCAGGAATATCTTTAGTAACTACCGCACCCGCACCAATTACGCTGCCTTTACCAATAGTTACTCCGTCTGTTACCGTGACATTGTGTCCCAACCAGCAATCATCTTCGATGGTAATTCCTTTACGAATCACTCCTTGATCGGCTATGCATTTTAATGGATCTGTATAAATATGGTTATTAGCAAAAATTCCACTATGGGCTGCAATTAAACAACGTTTACCAATTTTGATGTTTCCTGGCCCAGCAATACAAACACCAACACCAATAAATGTACCTTTGTCAATAGATACTTGTGTATTGTCTAAAGCACCAATATCAACGTTACGTTCAACAGCAACTCCTTCTTCTATAATAATTTGATTATTTTCATGTCCCAAACCATCTATACGAACTCCTTTAAAAAGATGTACTCCACTCCCAAGTTTTATATTGCAAGCACCTAGAAGTTCAACACCATTTTGGATGTAAACTGATTTACCTATGTAAGCTAATATGCTTCGATATATCAGGTTTCTTAATTTTGGTCCTAAAGCAATCGCGGGAAGTTCTCCGATTAAACCAGTAACTAAAACTTCTTGCAGACGATTGATTTTTGAATGAGATTTTTTCATGACTATATAGTGTGAGGATTTGATGTTTTGAAGATTTTACTGCTAGTTTAGTTTGTTTTTATCAACTTGCGTCGTAATTTTATCGAGATATCAATTTATTTTTAGCAATTATTTATTGAAGAAATAAATTAATAAAATCAAATAAAATAAAATTATTTTTTCAACACAAAGTTTTTTCTTTCAAAATAAGTATTTGTAACATACAAATTCTCTAAAAACCTGACTTCTATAGTTTATGAACCGAAGGATTGATTGCAGAGAGTTTTCTATCATGGCAAAATCATCTCCAGGGGTAATCACATTAATTTTATTCAAAAATCAAACTGGATTCCTATATCTCAGAGGATGATAAAAACCAATTATTTCCGTTTCATTTCTACTGCACATAACATATTTTCTTTTTAGGGAGTATAATTGCAGTTGCAAAAACACCTGTAGAAGATACTGCATCAATAAGAAACAATTTGATTTGTGATGATAAATAATTGATTAAGTGGGTTAATAATCCAGATAATTGTCGAAAAACTTGTATATCAAGTTGATGGGTTAAATAACTATGAATTACTTTGTATTAATCAATTTTTCACTTACATAGGAAATCGTTTTTTGATTAAAAATGTCACCTCTTAAGATAAACAACTTTTCTAAAGTTAAGCATTAATTATTAAACAGGCTTTAATATAGCAAAATTTTCTAAAATGCTACTTTCAGTTTTCCTGCTTATTCAGATATCTTTTATCTCAACTTTTTTGTCTTGTCATAATCTAAATTTTAATCAATATTATTTACATTTACGTATAACATATATCTTTTTCTTAAACAAAATAATCAAATTTACTTTAATTTAATGACGTTTTTATAAAGTTTTGATAAAGTTCTCAATAATTACATCTAAGTATTTTCAGGTAAATGAAGACAAAAATAATACTTGAAAATGCAGGTATTAAAAAGCTAGGTGTTGCTGAATCGTGGTACGGATTAAAAATGTAGAGACGGGATATACCAATGTAGAGACGCGAACCCTTGCGTCTCTACAAGGTTTGTGAGATGATACACAATCCTGCAAAGCCAAAAGCTAAGTATAGTGCAGCAACTTTACTTCAGGTGTCTGCGGTGTTATGAATAAGAATTAGACGTTTGCTTGTTATCACTAGGGAGCGAGACGTATGTCCGAAAGGGACACGCGCTCGCCGCACGATGAAGGCGTGAACACTAACCTACTACGAATAAATAACCTCTCATAATTAATGTGGGAAAGTACTATACTTCCACAGGGTAGCGTTCAATGAGTTGATGCTTTTTCCTCCAGCTTTGGGGAGGTATATCATGGTGTTGGCGAAATTGTCGCGAAAAATGACAGGCATTTTGATAACCAACAGTTGTCGCAATTTCTTCGATGTTTTGGCTAGTATTTTTAAGTAAGCTGCGTGCAGCTGCCATTCGACGCTTGACAATCCAACAGTTTACCGTTTCTCCAGTTATTTTTGCTACTCTATTAGTTAAATACGCAGCAGAATAACCAACAGCATCAGCTACATCGCTTAAGGTGATTCCCTTGTCATAGTTAGCTTCAATAAAATCAAAAACTTCTTTTAACTGAGGAACAACAGGAAAAATGGATTTTTCTTCGTTTGATGCTGCGGTTTCATTGAGTCGAGATGGTGAAATATTATTATATTTGGAGTAGCAATAACTAAATAAGGTCTGTTTTCTCTCTAACCTAGTGGCGATCGCCTTTAACAATTGTTCTACTGTTGCAGGTTTAGTTAGATAGTCATCAGCACCACACTCCATACCTCTACGGAAATCTTCTTTACTACCCCTACCAGTCAGAAAAATAAAGGGAATAATTGATGTAAGTGGATTTTGGCGGAGTTTTTCTAAAACGGTGTAGCCATCCATATCTGGCATTAGGATATCACAGATTATTAGGTCGGGTAAATGAAAGAAAGCTTCTCTAATTCCCGCAGTACCATTTTTAGCACTAATCATCTCAAAACCTTCAGTTTCAAGACCATCTAAATACATATTACGGGTACGAGTATCATCTTCAATTACCAGAATTTTTTTTGAAATAGCATCCATGATGTTTATTTACAATAATTGAGAATTGACAACAATTGAAACTAAATACCGAGTTAAAAGGGAATCTAATATTTATTTATGAAAATTTATGGGAATTTATTGGCTATATAATTGATTAGCGATAAAAAAAGATTCAAATTTAGTTATTAAGCAAAAATCAAAAATTTTATATGGAGAGCAATCGCTTTTAAATTCAACTTGAAATTGAATCCTTCTTTAATGGGACTTTCAGAGTAAAAATAGTTCCGACACCCACTTCACTTGACAAAGAAATTTCACATCCGTGTAAATCTGCAAGAGTTTTGACAATCGATAAACCCAAGCCGGTACCAGGTATACTATCAATATTGCTCCCTCGATAAAAAGGCTCAAATATTTGTTGCTGATCTACAGATGGAATCCCGATTCCCTCATCCTTAATCATAAAAATCACATCATCCTCTCGACACATCAGTTCTAAAGTTACGGGAGTGTTACCCACGGAGTATTTAAGAGCATTAGAAATCAAGTTTGTTAAAATATGGTGCAATAATTTAGGGTCTACACTAACGCTGATACATTCACCATCGCTGATAAAGTTAATTACTTTTTGCTTGCCTGATGCCAAATGCATTTGTGCTATAATGTCTCGACAGAATTGTTTCAAATCTAGTTGTCTTGGCTGGCACTTTAATTTATCTGCTTCTGCTTTACCAAACAACAAAATTTCATCAAGCAATTCGCTAATTTGCTCGACAGCATCTTTAATTAAGTCGAGATAAGAGTGCTTTTTCTCGTCACTCCATTGGTGGAAATTGCGTGTGAGCAAATCAGATGAGAAAGAAACAACGTTGAGCGGAGTACGAAACTGATGACAAAGCATCGAAACAAAACGCTGTCTGAGTTCGCTTAATTTTCTTGCTTGTTCTAATGTTTGACG
>JBHJOU010000384.1:0-7936 GCA_050329355.1 Rivularia sp. (in: cyanobacteria) | reverse complement strand
CCATCTGGGGTTTATCGTTTGGAGAATGGGCAACGTATACTGAGTCGGGAGTGTATGAAATGATTTGGTACAGCGGTTTTAACTTGGGTGGAATACAAATTTTACCAGAACCGCCTCCGGCACCCCTCTCCAAGACATCGGAGAGGGGATGGGGGTGAGGTTGTATTGAAATCAACTGAAATCTGCTGTAAATAATCAAACCTTCGTTATTTATCTAATTACCACTCGGTTATAAAACTATTCCCTATTCCCCATTCCCTCTTCCCTCTTCCCCACTCCCCCAACAAATATGAAAATAATAAGATTATTGTTTTTCACCATAATCATCGCCAGTTTCACACCATTCAAACAACTAGCTAGCGCTCAATCAACTCCTCCCGATGGAATCACAATTCCTCCAAATACACCCGAACGAATTGAACAAACTATCCCTAAACCGACGGAAACACCTTTACCCTCTAAACCAGAACCTTCTTTACCTCCTGCTTTACAAATACCTGCCACCGATACACCGACAGCACCAACTACTCCCATTAACGAACGAATTAATGTTAAGAAAATTGAAGTTTTAGGTAATACTGTCCTCTTTGATGATATTGACAAACTGATTAAAAAATATGAAAACTGTTCTAAACAAGCTTGCTCTGTCCCTTTTGAAGATTTAGTTCAATTACGCTCTAGTATTACCCAACTTTATATTGATAACGGTTATATTACATCCGGTGCATTTATTTTAAATAACCAACCCTTAGAAAGTGGAATTATAGAAATCCAGGTAGTAGAAGGTGAATTAGAACGAATTGAAATCAACGGACTTAATAGATTACAAACAAATTATGTCCGCAGTCGTCTTATATTAGCAACTAAACCCCCCTTAAACCGCAAACGCTTAGAATCGGCATTGCAACTATTACAACTTGATCCTTTATTACAACAAGTTAACGCCGAATTAATCCCAGGTAGTACCCCCGGTAAAAATATTTTACAACTGCAATTAAAAGAAGCACCTGCTTTTAACGCAGGTATCGTCATTGATAATAACCAATCTCCTACTATCGGTTCCCTGCAAGGTATTGTATTTGCTAGTTATAATAATCTATTAGGTTTAGGCGACCAATTTAGCGCCGAATACGGATTAACAGACGGTCTAGATACATATGGTTTAGGTTATAGAATACCAGTAAATGCCCGATACGGTACATTTAATATCCGCTACAGTAATAACAATAGCCAGATAATTGAAGAGCAATTTGCCTCCTTGGGTATTCGTAGCGATTCAGAAACCCTATCATTTGGGTTCCGACAACCTTTAGTCAAAAAAGCAGATACAGAACTTGCTCTTGGATTAGCCTTAGATATACGTCGATCGCAAACATTTTTGCTTGATGATGAACCCTTCTCCTTTTCAGAAGGACCAGAAGATGGTAAATCTAAAGTTACAGCAATTCGCTTTTCTCAAGAGTGGCTGCAACGAAATGCCAAACAAGTACTCGCAGCGCGATCGCAATTTAGTTTCGGTATCGATGCATTTGACGCTACTATCAACGACAGTGGTATTGACGGTCGATTTTTTAGTTGGGTGGGACAATTTCAATGGGTACAGCAAATGTCACCCAAAACCTTAATAATAGCCAAAATCAACACTCAACTCACACCCGATGGTTTACTACCTTTAGAAAAAATTAGTTTGGGTGGAGTAGATACCGTGCGAGGATATCCCCAAAACGAACTTGTGGCGGATAATGCCATTGTTGGTTCAGTAGAATTACGTCTTCCCCTCACATTAGATAACTCGTTACAAATCAGACCTTTTTTTGATATCGGTACAGTTTGGAATAATAAAGCAGAAAATCTTTACCCACAAACAGTTGCAGGCTTGGGATTAGGTTTAAGCTGGCAACCACGACAAGACTTATTTTTACAATTAGATTACGGTATTCCCTTAATAGCAGTTGAAAATAAAGGCGACTCGTTACAAGAAAATGGTGTTTATTTTACGCTGCGTTATCAACCGTTTTGATGTAGTTACTCTCTTCCCGGCAGAAGATTACCGATAAAAAAACCGATGCTTGACGCAGAGTACGCTTCTTGAAAGAGATAAAGAGAGAATCTTAAAGCGGTTCGGGGGACTTGAGAAAATTCTCAACTATTTGTCCAAAACCTAAATACCTACCCTTGAAAGCCTCTCTTAACCCCTCTTCTTATGAAGGAGAGGGGACGGGGTGAGGTTATGAGTGTATTCTATTCAACTGAAATTTGCTATGGTTGAGCTTTAAATACAGTTTTCTGTATCCAAAAAAATCCCGACTTCTTTGACATTAGCAATTAGCAATTAAGTAAGTGGGTTAAATTAAATATAAAACCTCACCCTCAATCCCTCTCCTAATATACGGAGAGGGAGCAGTACGGCAGGGTGAGGTTTTATCTTATATTTAATTACGCCTACCTACTTACCAATTACCCATTACCCATTACCAATTACCCTTACCATACAGTTTTCTGTAATCCGAACAGCAGAATTGTGTTTTTCCCCTTTCAATAAGATGTATTGAAGACACCATAAATTGTAGTTTATTTTGGTTATTAGATTTCTTATTATGTTATTAAAGCACAGGGGAAATGAAAAGGTTAAAGGTTAAAGGTTAAAGGTTAAAGGTTAAAGGTTAAAGGTTAAAGGTCAAAGGTTAAAGGTTAAAGGTTAAAGGTCGAAGGTTAAAGGTCATATTGATATTTTAAGGTTTTTTCTCAGTGAAAAATAACCAGTTAGTTTAATTTTCAATTCAATTTGTTTGCTTAAGGAACTAGTTTATTTTTAGAGGTAAAATGCTGAGTAAAGTATCTGAAAAAACAATGCATACCATCAGATGGGTGCTAGTAATTGGATGGTTGCTGTTAATATTCTCTCTATTTTACGACCCCATCACCCATCATTTAACTAATCCGACTAACTTCTTATCTCCCTTCCGCGACGAACTGCCAACAGTTTTAGTACAAGGAAAACCCTTAAAAGAAGAACCTTATCCTATTGGTGCAAGAGTATTTTGGGGTATGGTTGTACCCAGCGCCATCATGATTGTACTAGTTTTTGGACACGAAACTTGGCGGCGGATTTGTCCTTTATACTTTCTTTCTCAAATTCCTCGCGCTTTCGGATTAAAACCAAGATTGAATATCCATAAAAATACTTGGTTAACGCGCAACCATTTTTACCTTCAATTTACTTTCTTATTTATCGGTTTAAACTTCCGCATCCTGTTCATTAACTCAACACGTCTGGCTTTGGGATTGTTTTTATTGACTGCGATCGCAAGTGCAATTACAGTTGTATTTTTATACGGAGGTCGCAGTTGGTGCCATTATGTATGTCCTTTCGGAGTTGTGCAAACGGTTTTTACTGGTCCGCGTAGTTTATTAGGAAGTAATGCGATATCTGCATCTCCCCAAAGTATAACTCAATCAATGTGTCGTACTGTAGATACAACTACAAACCAGGAAAAAAGCGCTTGTATCGGCTGTAAATCTGCTTGTATGGACATTGACGCGGAAAAATCTTACTGGAATGACTTACAAAAACCAGGACGCAGATTTGTACAGTACGGTTATTTAGGACTGGTAATCGGTTATTTCGTCTACTACAGATTATACGCCGGCAACTTTGATTATTACTTCTCCGGTGCTTGGACACACGAAGAAAATCAACTATCAACACTTTGGAAACCAGGTTTTTACTTATTCAACGAGCCAATTAATATACCTAAAATCATTGCAGTTCCATTAACATTAGCTTTGACAGTTGCGTTAAGTTACTGGAGTTTAAGTAAAATCGAAAAAGCTTACCGTGCTTATCTAAAAAAACACAATTCCCGGATAAATTCGCAACAAGTTTTACACAGGATGTTGACGATTTGCACCTTTATAGCTTTCAACAGTTTCTTTATTTACGGTGGAAGACCAGAAATTTTAAGATTACCGATTCCAGTACAACTATTATTTAACACCTTGGTCGTAATAGTTAGTACTATGTGGTTAGTTCGGACTTGGGGACGTAGTTTTGAGCAGTATCAAAGAGATAGTAATCTTGATAGTTTCCGTCGTCAATTGTCTAAGTTATCGATTAATAATTCTCAATTTTTAAAAGGACGTTCTCTCGATGAATTATCATCAAACGAGTTGTTTATCCTAGCTTCGGTTTTACCAGAATATCGACAAAAAGACCGATTAGAAATTTATAAATCAATTCTGTTAGAAGGATTAATCCAAAAAAACTTCACTTCTTCCAATAGTTTAGAAATTTTACAGGAAATACGTCAGAAATTAGCCTTAAGTGAAAACGAGCATTTCTCCATACTATCAGAAATCAGCAGCGAGCAACCAGTTCTAATTTATCCAAATCAGATGATAAATCCTGCTAATTCTCACGTTGAACTTACACAAACCAGATTGTTAAAAACTCATCGTCGTTAACTTTTTACCAGGATTTAATTAATCATGAAAATCACAGCATTTAATCCCAAAACAGGTTTTTTATCCGAAAAAAAACTTGTTGTTTCTACAGACAAACCTTCATTATTTCTAATTGGTAGACATCCCAACAGCGATTTAGTTTTAAATACACCAGAAGTCAGTCGAGTACATGGTTTAATTACTTCCTTCCAGCAAAATTATTACTTTGTCGAGCTTGCTAGTACTAGTGGTTCGCGGCTGAATAATCAAGAAGTGTTAGTGAATCAAAACTGCATTTTACAGTCTGGCGATAATCTGAGAATTGGCGATTTTTTCTTATTGTTTCTATCTGAAGAAGAACAAATAGAAAAGCCAGAGCCTTATTGGTTTTTAAAACCTCAAACTACTGATAATTCTCACCAGATAATTTCGGGAAAACAGGATGAAATAATAGTTAATTGTTCCCAAATAATTCAAGAAACACATGATGTTAAAACCTTTTGTTTTCTTACTTCTCCACCGACAATATTTAATTATCAACCAGGTCAATTCGTAACATTAGAATTAGAAATTGATGGTAAATTAATCAAACGCCCTTATTCAATTTCTTCTACTCCTTCACGTCCCCATAATTTAGAAATTACCGTTAAACGAGTTCCTGCTCCAAATGATATACCCGATGCTCCTCCTGGATTAGTTTCTAACTGGTTACACGATAATTTTACTGTTGGTAATCAAATTAAAATTAGTCCCCCAACTGGTAATTTTACGATTCAAAATAACCCCAATCCTAAATTTATGTTTATCTCTGCGGGTAGCGGTATCACACCAATGATGTCAATGTCTCGATGGTTATGTGATACAACTCCAAATGCCGATATTGTCTTTATCCACAGCGCTAAAACTGTTAACGATATAGCTTTTTGTCACGAGTTAGAATTTATGGCTAACCGACATCCTAATTTTCAACTAGCTATTACTTTAACTGGTATGCAATATAACCCAAATTGGTTGGGATATACTGGCAGGTTGAACGAGACGATGATCAAGACGATTAGCCATGATTTTCAAGAACGTATTGTATATGTTTGTGGTCCTGATGGCTTTCGAGAAAAGGTTAAAGCAATATTGAGGGAATTAGAATTTCCCATGGAAAATTACTATGAAGAAAGTTTTGGTTCTTCTAAAAAGCCAAATAAACAGCAAAAACAACCTCAATTAGTAGTAGCTGATGATACTCCAACACATTTTCACTCTAAGTCTTATGCACCAATTTCCCAAAAAAGCAATGTTATAGCTTTTACTAAATCTCAAAAAGAAGTAGTTTGCGATGCTAAAGAAACTATTTTACAAGCTGCTCAAAAAGAAGGGATAACATTACCTTACGGTTGTCAGATGGGAGTTTGTGGTCAATGCAAGTTACGCAAGCTTTCTGGAGAAGTCTATTACGAAGAAGACTCTAATTGTGAAGAGGATTATGTCCTTACTTGTGTAGCTAAAGCTGATGGAAATGTAGTTATTGAAGGCTAATATATCATACTTGGACGCACCAAAAAAGCAACGCAAGATTACAATTTGACTCTTGAATTCTCGATAATTAATTCACTCAAAATTAACTCAATAATTCACTCAAAAAAATGCAATACTCAAACTTTTACAATAATACCAACTCCACTCACGAATGTAATGTAGAGAAACAAGGAAGTAATCAAGTTGAACTTCAAATTGACCCAAATACTCAATTAGTAACCGTTGACGATGCGACTCCAACTGTTTCCGTAATGTGGGACCAAGCTGTTCAACAAGCTGTAATTAATACATCACCAGGTCCGACAGTTGCATCTCGTGCTTATGCAATGTTGCATACTGCTACATACAACGCTTGGTCAGCATACGACCCCACAGCAATATCAACTCAACTTGGTGATTATTTGCAGCGTCCCGATGCGGAAATTACTGAGGCGAATAAATCGGAAGCTATGAGTTATGCTGCTTATCGGGTTCTAAACGACTTGTTCCCCACTCAAGCTGAGATTTTTGAGCAATTGATGGGTGAATTGGGTTTAGATACGAGCAATAATACTACCGATATTACCACGGCTGCTGGTATTGGTAATGTAATGGCAGGGGAGTTATTAGAATTTCGTCATCAAGATGGTTCTAACCAGTTAGCTGACAGCCTAAATGGAATTGATGGGGTTGCTTATTCAGATACCACTAATTATCAACCCATTAATGCTCCTGGTAAAATCGTTGATATCGAACGTTGGACACCAGAAACAGTACCAATTGATGCACAACCGGGGACAAAAGCATCTACTCAACAGTTTCTGACACCTCAATGGGGTAATGTTACACCTTTTGCGTTAGAATCTGGTGAGCAATTCCGTCCAGAAGCACCAAAACCATTTTTGCTGGTAGATGGAGATGTAAATTTAGAAGCGAAAACAATTACCCTTGAAGATGGCTCTGTATTAGATATCGATAAGAGTCTGATTGGAGACGTAATTAACCCCGAATTTATTGCTCAAGCCCAAGAGGTGGTTGATATCAGCGCTAACCTTACCGACGAGCAAAAATTAGTTGCAGAGTTTTGGGAAATGGGTGGTGGAACTTCCTTTCCTCCCGGTGCTTGGATGACTTTTGGACAATTCGCCTCGGCACGAGATAATAATACTCTGGATCAAGATGCTCAATTATTCTTTGGCTTGGGTAACGCACTGTTTGATGCAGGTATCGCTACTTGGGAAGCCAAAACCCACTATGATTATACTCGTCCAGTTAGAGCGATTCGGGAATTGGGGGAACTGGGATTAATCGGGGAATTTAATCAAGAACTCGGTGGCTTTGCAATTGAAGCATGGAAACCAGGAGAAGGAACTCAGACAATATTAGCAACTGATTTTCTTACCTTTCAAACGAATGGAGGAAATCCTTCACCACCTTTTGCCGAGTATACCTCTGGACACAGTAGCTTTAGCGCTGCGGGTGCAGAGATATTACAATTGTTCACAGGTAGCGATGAATTCGGTGCTTCTGTAAGCTTTAACACGGGTGCATCTCGTTTTGAACCAGGCAAAACTCCTTCGCAACCAATGACTTTAGAGTGGGATACCTTCAGTGAAGCTGCGGAAGAAGCAGGTATTTCTCGTCTCTACGGTGGAATTCATTTTACTGATGGCGACGTTAACGGAGGAATATTGGGACAACAGGTAGGACAAGCAGTATGGGATAAAACTCAATATTTTATCAACGGTGGATACGAAGGTATAATTGAGACTGATGGAGATTATGTTCTGAACGGCGGAATATGGGATGATACTCTAAACATTGTAAATACAGAGTTTGAAGAGAGTAGTATTCAACTAATTGGCTCTTCAAACGATTATTACCTTGGTGTTTCTCCACAAGAAACGGATATATTTTTTAACGATGATGTAATTCCCGAATTCAGTACGATGATTGTAGATATAGATAGCCTTCAGTTTTCATG
>JBHJOU010000336.1:0-2847 GCA_050329355.1 Rivularia sp. (in: cyanobacteria) | reverse complement strand
CCTAAATCGATCAATATACTTTTACGTTGGGGATGAATACTTTGAATTTTAACTCGATAAAGTACAGAATCGCTAAAAGACCTTGCTAAAGAACGTGATTGCGGATCTCCTTCCTGAGTACGGAAGTTTACATTACGAACTACAAAGTTTAAATTATTATTTACCCGTTCAAAGTAAAATAGAAAATCCTGTAAAGGCATCCCGCTGTAAATTCCGGCTTCACCAATACCCGACTCTAAAGTTGCTGTTGCTAAATAATTTTTATTCAGCTGAGTTGGCTGAACTTCTAAATATATTTTATTTTTTTCTTTATCTCTATAAATAGTAAACAAACCTTTGGAAATAGCAGTATCTTTAATTACAGTATCAAAATTTTTAAACCTATCTTTTGCGGCTGGTTTCGCTGTTGTAGATGGCTTAGTTTCAGATTTATTCTGTTGTTTATCTAATTCTAAATAAGGCTGTTGCGCTGCCTTTTTAGTGTCATTCACTATCCAAGTAAAGGATTTTGGTCGTACTTCTTTTTGCTCACCAACTACCCATACTTTCCCTAATGGTAGTTCTTCTGGATACTTGTGATTATCTTTGTTTACCTGAGAAGCATTATTCAATTTTTCTATTGTTTGATAACGATTTGGTTGATGATTCAAGATATTTTCTTCTCCAAATCGCGATCGCGCTGTGGTTTCTGATGCGGTGGCCACCAGCGATTTAATACCAAAAGTCGCTATTGCTAAATATAAACCTTGCAACAGAATTATATTTATATAACCATAAATGCTCTTCTTTCTCATCCGAATCATCTCCAGGTTATCATACCCAATTGATTTACAATTCTTAAGTCCCTTAATTTCTGGGAGCCTTTCTCTACTAATTTGATCCTCATCACTTCAAAATTGCTCCTAAACATCGGCGAAAATAACATTACCATTCAAAATGGCTGAAAAGACGATAATTTTTTGGACTAAATGTCTAATATCAAGCAGAAAACTTTTTAAGTCAGGTTAATATGACATTTTTGAGTTTTTTGTCCCTTTTTGCTGTAGTATTCTTCCTAACAATTGCAACAGTTGCAAGTAATACCTATCACCGTCAAAGCCTAACAGAAAATATACTGGCAAAATAAGATAATAATCAAATATCGGCAATTGTGCTTTTTAACGACGAAAAAAGATTTAAATCCAGATTTTACTAAAAATAGGAGGACTTACCCATTGTTCCACAGCAATAACCGTCATTATACTCAAGTAATGATTATTTAATAGTAGTAAATCATACTAATTGTTTCTCGTTTAAAAACCGATTGAGACAAGTCAAATCTACAGTTAAGCTTGTTTAACCATATTCATAATATAGTGTAAAAACATACAAATGGTGCAGATAGAACTTTTTAAACAGCTTTTGAGAACTTGTGTGAGAAAATCGTGGTTGGAACAGTTGCGGCATAGAGCATCGGGAGAAACCACAAAAATTTTGATTGCAGTCAATAGCGATCGCCAACAACAAGAAAAAGTTGAAATTGCGAAAAAAGATTTTGGGGAATTAACTTTTGAGGAGAAACTGCAAGAAAGTCTAACAATTTGGGGGCAAACAAGCAGTGGTTGGAGAGCTAATCTGAATTTAAATCAGCGACAGTTTTGGCAAGAAATTTACGCGATGTTTAGTAACATTACATTGAAACCAGAAATTGTCGCAGCAGTAATTCTCAGGTTTATTGATAGTGAAAATACAAACCCGATAATTCTGTTTAGAAAATTAGAAGATTTTTATCGTCGTTGGTGTGATGGTGAATTTATAGATGCTCCACCCTCTCATAACTTACCTCAAAAGCAAATGTTGCAATTACAAGCACAAAATGTGATGATTGGGCTGCGAAAAGTAGATATAAATACTGGACTAAATGTAATGATTTTGCTTTTGGAAATACATAAAAGATTGCGATCGCAAAATCATCATCTGCAAACAGAAATTAGTTTTTACCCCTCAACAAAGCCAGATAATAGCAACTTTTTCACATCTAAGCTGTTGCGAGTAATTAATTACAGCGATTCGATTGAAATTGGTAATTTTAGTAACGTAGTAGGTGCATTTCTAGATTATGCTCAACTGAATGGTGTTTACTTAGGAGATGCCAATCTGACAGGAGTCAATTTTAGCAGTGCAAACCTGATGGGAGCTTATTTAGGTAATACTAATTTGACTGGCTTACAAGCAAAAAAAGTCAATCTTAGTAATGCTGATCTTGGTGATGCTAATTTAAGCGGTGCAAATCTTAGAGAGGCAAATTTAATTCGTAGCGATTTGACTCACTGTAACTTCAGCGGTGCGGATTTAAGCGGAGCAAATTTGAGAGGTGCGGATTTGAGCGGTGCGGATTTAAACGGTGCAAATTTGAGCGGAGCGAATTTGAGTAACGCCAACTTAACTAGTGCAAATCTTCGAGATGCTATAATAAACGGCGCTAACCTGAGAAATGCCATACTCTTCGGTGCAAATTTGAGCGAGAGCAACTTGATTGGCGCACAAATCAGTTACGCTGATTTGTGTCGTGCCGACCTGAGTGGTGCTAACTTGAGCGGTTGTACTCTTAAAGGTACAAATCTGAGCGATTGTATTTTATTTAGTACCAACCTTAAAGAAGCTATTTTAATTGCAGCAGACCTTAGTTATGCCAAACTCAACGGTGCAAACCTTGAAGGTGCAAATTTACATGGATCTATTATTTTAGGTGCAGATCTGAGCGATGTCAATTTGAGTCAAGGAATTCTTCGGGAAGCCGATTTGAGTGGAGTAACTCTTAACCAAGCAAATTTAAATGGTGCTGACTTGAGTGCAGCGAATTTGCAA
>JBHJOU010000778.1:0-3935 GCA_050329355.1 Rivularia sp. (in: cyanobacteria) | reverse complement strand
GTAGTATTTAAACCAGCAGCTAAAGCATATTCATAAAGTTGTATCCATTCGTCCATACGTTCCCCATAACCGCTATCTCCCCCAGCTACATCTACAGCACATACATATTGTCTATTTTGAGCGGCTAAATCGACAATCGCTTTATTCACCTCATAGGGAAGTCGCGAGTGCATACATAAAATCTGACTGGTGACAATGGGATATTCGGATAATTTACTGGCTTTACCCACAACATCCACAATCTCAGCCATCTTGTCAATTCTCTCGGATTGACTTAAATGTTCTGGTGTTCGTAGATAAGGAGTATACCGTAGTTCGAGATAAGCTAAATTTTCAAAAATATAGGCACCACGTACCAGACGATAAATAAAGTAAGGCAGAGTTTCTATAGTTTGGACACTTTCAACTAAAGTGTGCAACTCTAAATACTCTTCCAAGGTATTGCGTGGTTTGGTGTAAAACTCTTCAAATTCTTGATAATTCTGGAACCTTTCTACAAATTCATCCGAATGACGCTCGAAATATCCCCATAAAATCCGGGGTACAACCGAACCACCCAAATGCCGATGTAATTCAGCGTATAAAGCCATAATGAGATTTTATTCTAAAAATTTTATTAATAGTAACAAAAACAAACAGTAAAAAAATATATACTCAATAAAATTTTTGTTAAAGTCTATCTGAATTCTCTCGTAACTTGAACCAGGGTGTGCAGCAATTCTTTACCAGTACAGGGTTTAGACATAAATGCTTTCACACCTTGATTGAATTGTGCATCTGTAGTTGAATTTAAGACTAAACCGCTAATAGCAACAATTTTTACCTGATGATTGATTTTTTGTAACATCTTGATAGTAGTTTCGCCATCCATTTCAGGCATCATCATATCCAGCAAGACTACATTAATTTCCCTGTGATGTTTAGCATATATTTCTACAGCTTCGATGCCGTTAGATGCTGTTAATACCCGGTAATTATAAGCTTCTAAAGATGATTTTGTGATTTGACGGATAGCTGGTTCATCATCAACTACTAAAATTAATTCGCCACTGCCATTAAGATTAGAAGCGCGATCGCCATGAGCAATATCAGTATTTGGATTGGGTTTAACAGGTAAATAAACTTTAATGATGGTACCTTTATTTAACTCGCTATCAACATGAACAAAACCGCCGTGGTTCTTAATAATTCCTAATGCGGTAGAAAGACCTAACCCCGTACCTTTACCGAGTTCTTTTGTAGTAAAAAATGGTTCAAAAATTCGTTCTTGAACTTCTGGATGCATACCTATTCCGGTATCGGCTATGGTGATGACAATATAAGCGCCGATTTTGGCATCGATATTCATCTGAGCATAATCTTGATCGATGAATAGATTAGCAGCAGAAATTTCTAATTTACCTCCAGTCGGCATCGCATCGCGAGCATTAACAACCAAGTTGATTAATACCTGATGCAATTGAGTGTCATCCCCCCAGACATAACCCAATTGTTGGGGAATATTTACAGTTAATTGAATTGACTTAGGAAAAGTTTCTCTAACAATTTGTTCAATTTCTAAAATTAAATTTTTGACTTGAACTAAAGTGCGTTTACCTTCAATACCTCTAGCAAAAGATAACAATTGTTTGATTAAACTAGCACCCCGTTGAGTATTATTTTCTAAAGTTTTCAGCAATCGTAAATGTTGGGAATCCTGCAACTTTCTTTCTAACAATTGTACCGACATTAAAATTGGTGCTAACACATTATTCAAGTCGTGAGCAATACCACCCGCTAAAGTTCCAATACTTTCTAAACGTTGAGTTCTTAAAAGTTGAGTTTCTAGTTGTTTCTTTTGAGTAATTTCGGTATTTTCTGCCAAAATTGATTTTGGTTTTCCTTTTTCGTCTCGTAAAAGTTTCCAACGACTTTCAATAATAATATCTTTACCGTCTTTGGTTACTTGATGTAACTCTCCTTGCCATTTCCCAGTATTAATAACGCTCAATAATGCATCATCTTGCCATGAAGAATATTCTTTATGTAGCAATCGCGATGCTTTTTTACCATGAACTTCTGATGCTTGCCAACCGTAGATATTTTCAGCACCTTTATTCCAATATAAAATGCGATTATCAATATCTTTGACTAAAATTGCATTTGTTACTACGTCTAATAATGCTGCTTGCTCTTGAAGTTTTTGTTCTGCAAGTTTACGTTGGGTAATATCACGAGTTATTGCTAAATGTAAAAAACCATCGTTATTTTCACTTACTAACGGTACTGCATGAGTTTCCATCCAGCGACGGGTATTTTTGAATCCAATCATCTCGAATTCTAAAGATTCTTTATTCCCGCGACAAACGCTTTCGTGCATTAATTTAAAAGCATTTTGATATTCTGGCATAATCGCAGAATACACCGATTTACCAATTAAAATATCGGCATTTTCTACTTCCATCATTGCTACCCCAGAGGCATTTATTTCTAAAAGAATGCCATTTTGATCGATTAATTTAATACATTCTGGTTCTGCATTGATAATTGCTCGTAAGCGATTTTCGCTTTGTCGTAAAGCTCTTTTGGTATTTTTAAATCTCAGAATATAACCTTTAAGCAGATAATACATTTGGGTAACTAACCCGAAATTAATCAAACCAGCAATTAAAAAAGCTGCAATCGCTCTTTCAAAGATGCGTTGAGAGCGATTAAGTTGATTTAATAATAAATTTTGTTCTATACTCTCTATTGATTTACTCAGCTGTTTAATTTCATTGATTAACGTGATTTTTGGAGATAAATCCAATGTTTTATTTTGGCTTAGATATAATTCTTTTTTTAATAAATCAAGTTTATTCGTAATGTTTTGGGCAACTACTAAAAATTGCTGTTGTTCTTGATAATTATCTTTAGTCAAATCTTTTAATAATTGGATATTAATATCAATTTTTTGCCGAGCGCTAACATCGAATTTTAAATAATCTGTATCTGCCGATATAAAGTATCCATAATGATTTATTTGAACATCTTTTAATCCGGAAACAATTCTTTCCAATTGAATAATAACTTGATACGAATGATTTACATTTCGTTGATTGACTTTTAAATTAATAGTATTGCTGCATAAAATCACTGTATTCGCAAATATTACGCAAAGTGCTAATAAAAATACTATTCTGAGTTTTTTAATGCTAAATGCTTTGATCATGTATGGAGAAAAGATGATTTTTTATCAAATGCTGTCAAATTCTAAAATAATATTTTTATAACTTTGAATTCCATTGATTAAAATATTCAGAGCTACCGAAGCGGGAACGAGGAAAAATCAAAATAAATCAAAATAAATCAAAATAAACCAAAATAAACAGGATTAATTTTGCCAGCTTTTTGTTTAAATTTTAGGAAATCTAGAAAACTCAAAACTGACTCGTTCAAAAATTGAGTAAAAAATAAGGAATAAATAATGTAATGCCTTTACCGATTTTTGTAAAGTCATAAATACAACATTTTTGGAAAATGTTTTTTAAGTTAACGGTATTTCCCAAACAGCCAAATTTATAAATAATTTCTCATTAATTTCATTATGAGCAATTAACTCTTGATAAATCTACGTTTGCTCCATACATCTTTTATACATTTGGTTTCCAGCCTCATATACAAATTAAATTTAATTAAATTTAAAATACTACTGAAAATTTGCAACCACGAACTGTTAATTATTTTACCAGGAATCAACTCTCAAAATGTATTATATGAATCAATTACGACAAAACCAAAGGTAATTTATGTCACCAATTTATAATTATTTGAGTATTTCTTGAAAAATGTAGCCTGTAAGTCTTGACATTCTTTACTTGACGTGTAGATAATAATCATTTGTGAAAACTTTAGTTTAATAAGAATCTCTTGGCTAACGTTATTGTTATAGGAGCCCAATGGGGCGATGAAGGGAA
>JBHJOU010000240.1:0-2364 GCA_050329355.1 Rivularia sp. (in: cyanobacteria) | reverse complement strand
ATAGTTTCGTGGCAGTATACCGGGCTTGTACCCGGAAACTTTAAACGAGGTAATTCGGTACCCCCCTGGTTTAACCAGGTCATAAACTTAGGTAAAACGGCGTTGCGGTGAACTAAAATTTTAAAGTTCCTCTCGTTACTTGTTGACTTGAGGGCTTTATTTTTTGGAGATGATTTTTTATATGGATTTTTGAGATTGATTTTTTATATAGGAACAGACATCTCAAAACGGGACATCGTAAATGAAAAATTAAAATTAATGTCAATAAAAACTGATAATATAGTTGAATATTCTGATACAAACAAATATAGCAAATTTGAGTTGAGTCAAATACACTAAAACCTCACCCCTTTCCCCTCTCCTTAGTAAGGAGAGGGGTTAAGAGGGCGGGGTGAGGTGAAATTTGTATTGCACCCAAGTGAAAACCGCTATAGTACCGTGTTTCCAGCATCGGTATTCAAAATAGATTAAAATTTAAGTTGAATTAATCAAGAATTATCAACTACTCCACAACATAACTCCCGTCCTCTCAATGCCGGTAGTCCCCATTCCAAATCGAAAATCTTGCTGATGACAACCTTGCCAAAAAAATTGAATCTCCATCGTACCGTATTGAAGAATGGGATAATACTACTGGTTTCGGAAAATTCCGCTGCTGATATTATTGCCGCTCGAATATTTATCCGTGCTGGAAGTTGTAATGAAAAGCCGGAAAAAGCCGGTTTAGCCAATTTACTCAGTGCTGTACTCACAAAAGGATGTGATGGACTTTCTAGCTTGGAAATTGCCCAACGTGTAGAATCTGTGGGAGCGAGTTTGAGTGCGGATGCTGCGACAGATTACTTTGTTTTATCCTTGAAAACCGTGAGTGCTGATTTTACTCAAACTTTAGAATTAGCAACACGAATATTGCGATCGCCAACTTTCCCCGCAGAGTCGGTAGAGATGGAAAAGCGGATTGCTCTACAAGATGTGCGTTTGCAAAAGGAACAGCCCTTTAACGTCGCATTTGAGCAATTACGGCAGATTATGTACAAAAATCATCCTTATGCATCGTCGGGATTGGGGGATGAAACAACTATTAGCAGCTTGACTCGCGAAGATTTAGTAAAATTTTATTCATATTATTTTCGCCCAGATAATATAGTTATTAGTATTGTAGGTCGTATTTCCCCAGAGGATGCAACCAAACAAGTAGAAGAACTTTTTGGTGATTGGCAAACGCTAGATACAGTACTACCAACTATAGATATACCATTTCCTCAAACTAAACCGCAACAAATAATTACCCCCCAAGCAACACAACAATCGATAATTATGTTGGGTTATTTGGGTGCTTCAGTGCAAGAAGCCGACTACCCTGCTTTAAAGCTGCTTTCTACTTATTTAGGAAATGGGCTTTCTAGTCGCTTATTTATAGAATTACGAGAAAAGCTTGGTTTAGCCTACGATGTGTCCGCATTGTACCCGACAAGAAAGTTTTCCAGTTCCTTTGTAGTCTACATGGGTACCGCACCGGAAAATACCACTACAGCTTTAGCAGGGTTACGAAGAGAAGTTGATTTACTTTCTAGTAGTAAATTAGCAGAAAGCGCTTTACAAACTGCGAAAAATAAAATACTCGGACAGTACGCTTTGGGAAAACAAACCAACGGACAAATTGCTCAAATATATGGTTGGTATGAAATTTTAGGATTAGGAATTGCCTTCGACCAAAAATTTCAACAAGATATTACAGCTTTAACTCCTGTAGACACTATTAATGCAGCTTCTAAATACTTAAAGGAACCATTCGTATCTGTAATCGGTCAAAAAGAAGCAATTAACCGTGTAATTGCCGCCACAGTAGTCTAAAGTATTTAGTTGGCATCAATTACTGACAATTTGCCGCTTTTATTAAGCATTTATACTGCTGTGACAAATTAATTTTATACTGGTTAATAGATAGTATATTTGTAAGAGACTTGCCGGGGGCAAAAACCATGATAGGTAGTAGAAAAATAAGTATTTTCAAGTACTTAAGCTTTCTCGTGTCGTTTCGCTTCCTTCCGATAAATAGGATTTATTGGTTAGTTTTACTTTCTTCTACTCCTCTGCTATTTGGTTCCCAAATTGGAATATCAATTGCAGCAAAGCAACAAACAATTGCTCAAGTAGTCGTAGAGGCTAACATTAACCGCCCTAACCTGAAAATAGGTAGCGAAGGAGTACCTGTAAGAGAATTACAAGGAGCTTTGATACTTTTGGGTTTTTATGAAGGTGAAGTCAATGGTGTATTCACCGAAACAACTCAAAAAGCAGTTGCACGTTTCCAACAAGCAGCGGGTTTAAAAGCAGATGGGGTTGTCGATACAAATACTTGGG
>JBHJOU010000253.1:0-8536 GCA_050329355.1 Rivularia sp. (in: cyanobacteria) | reverse complement strand
CTCGTCTAATGCTTTGATCGAACGTATTAATAATAAAGGGTCTTTTTGCGGATGCAGTCTACCAGCAAACAGCACAAAACGGGTATTTTCGTCAAGATGCAATTTATTCGCTAATTCCCGTCTTTGGCGATCGCGTTGTTGATCGGAAACTGGATAAAAAACCTCTTCATCAAAAGTATTGTTCAACAAGCTCACCCTGTCGGAGATATCGGGATAACGCTGTTGATAAAGTGAGATAGAGTCACTATTGCATGAGTAAATGTGGTCAAATTGTCCGACTAATAAACGTTCTAAAGCAAAATAAGCAAATGGCAATCTCCGCCACAAAATCGCATTTTTATCATCTACAGCTGTCATCTGCTTTTTGATATCGTTCTGGATAAACAGCGTCTTTTCCCCTTTCCATTTCAAAGTCGCGATTGTTGGCTCCAGTCTATAAAAATGCATAAAATCAGAGGCATAGCAACGCCCCATCATTGCAGCCGTATATTTTACCGTCGTCGGTACCACACCCCTAACGTTATCGTCTTCAACCACAAACAAAGACAGGAACTTAATTTCTCTTCCTAGAAATTCTCTGGTTTGCCATCTACCTAAAGGCTCATTTTTATCATTTGCCGTTCCAACAAGTCTGACCTCAAATTCCTTCGGAGCATACTTGATAAAAATATTGATTAATGTCTGTATTCCTCCAATTGTGGTGTTCCAAGGATTATATTGGTAAAAAATTGTTAAAACTGGCTTACGCATTCCTAACCATCCCGCACAATAATATTAGACACGCATTTTTTTAGTGATGACATCTATAACAATAGTCTCTTGCCGTCTAAAATAGTACATTGTTCAAAAAAAATACTCCTCCAATAGCGGTATTTCTAACCATTTAATTAACGGACGTTGCAGAATTGGGTTATGAATTTAGATTTTGAGACGTTACAGTGTAACGTCTCTACACAGGTTTCGCTTATCCATCAAATTTGATATGACCTTACACTCACGCTCCGCTAACATATTTATTTTCAGCAACGCCAATTAACCAGTAGAATCAAAACTAAATCTTGAACAAAATTTAAACAATCCTTTACCACTGTAAATTTTACGTAAAACAACTTTTATCTGTTCACAGAAAATTTATCATATTTTTCAAATACTAATCTTAATGGGTATCAAAATTACCATAATAATTCAATCTTCACGAAAATTTTACTGAAAATGCGTCAAAATACACATTATAAACATCAAATTTATGCTATTTAATCACATAGTGATAAACTTTACAATATCTTGACGTTAATTCGCTCAGAACCATGCCTTCAGTTCGTACACTACAGAAGTCGGGTTTTATATCACGTCCGGTAAAACACTCCTACTGTCTGTGAGGGTACTTAATTGGTAATCGGTAATCGGTAAATGCGTAATCGTCATATAGTAAGCAATTAACCGGACTTCATATTAGGTATAAATATCCATGAATGGTTCCCAGCCTCCAGTCTGTAAACCAGCGAGAAAACCTGGAGGCTGATAACTGATAACTGTTAACTGATAACTGATAACTGATTAACTGGATTTAGCTTCCAAATTTTCCAAACGACTTCTAAGTTGTTGATTTTGCTCTTTGAGTTGTTCGAGTTGGGAACGTAAATCATTTACCGCACCATCGGATGCAGTCTTTTTAACCACTTGTTCAATTTCTTCCTCAGCATAACGACGTACCCTTCCATCTGGGGTTTGTTCAGCTAAAGTACGTAAAATTCCAATCGCTTTTTTAGTTTCCATTTGTCCGAGTGAGGATGCTACAGCAACTTGAGTTAAAAAGAAAGTTTCTTGAGAGAGTTGGGTTAATGTTTCTAAAATTCTTTCTAAATTTACGTTGTTTTGAGCGACAGATATTTTTCCTAAAGCGCGAATTGCTCCCAAACGTAGAGGTTGCGGTACACCTAATTTGGTATAATCTAAAATTAAATTTAAAGCAGCCTCACTAGTTTTTAATTCAGATAAACCGGCGATCGCACCATTTCTAACTACTTCATTCCAACCAGCTTTTGATTGTAAAATATGCTCAAACAGCTGCAATACTTCAGTTTCGTCGGGTTTGTCTTCTCCCATTGTTGCAGCAATCGAACCGATAGCAGCTGCGGTTGCGGCTTCAACATAATAACTTTCATCCCCTGCTGAGAGAACTTTTTTCAAAGCCTCATAGCTAGAATTAGTTTTGATTTTACCAAGAGTTTGGACTACTGCACGCCGTACATAGGGATTTTGATCTGATAAATATTCAATCAAAACGTCAAAAACTTGGTCTAACTGAACTTCTCCTAGTTGCTTAACAACTTCAACACGTACACCCCAAAAAGCATCATTTTTTAACGATTCCGACAATGCTTTCACCGCTTCCAAACTATTTTTTTTCGCTAAAGCAGCAGCAGCATAAATCCGGGAAACGGGATTTTTATCGTGAAGTAACTGAGCTTTCAACTCTGGTATGGGATATTCCAAAGTTACAGTTTTGAGATAATGATTCCCCACATCAAAGCTGATAAAATCGGGTTTCTTCTTTGAGGGAAAGTAAAAACTTTGTTCTTTTTCCGCAACCCTTACCGTAAAAACTTGCAAATCATCTGGTTCGATATAACCCAAACCGATGGGAACTTTTAAATCGAATAAATTTTGATTATTCTGATCTTCAGAAGTTACCTGAGTTTGAGTAACCGTTACCTTTGCTAAATTAGCATCTCCATCCCAACTATAAACAACCTTAAAATCGGGATGTCCACCACGGTAAACATATTGATCAAAAAGAAACATTAAATTACGACCAGAAGATTTTTCAATTGCTCGTAATAAATCTATAGTTTCCACAGTTTGATGAGCATTATCGTTCACAAACGTCGCAATCGCTCGCCAAAATAAATCATCTCCCAACTGCGATCGCAACATATGATAGACACAAGACCCCTTTTCATAAATATGGCGGTCATATAGTTCAATAGCTTCTCGGTAGACATGAGTTACCATGGGACGACGATAGCGACTACTGTCTTCAGTAATATAACGACGTGCTTGCTGTAAACGATAGTAATCTGCTTCTTGAGAACCATATTCATGTTCCGTCCACATCACCTCAGAATAACTTGCCATTCCCTCCTTAACCCAAGCATGAGACCAATGTTTAATTACAACTAAATCACCAAACCACTGATGAGCTAATTCATGAACAACTAAACTTTCCGCATTACGGTTATCAACAGCGGCTTTTTCATCGAGTAAACATCGATCGGTTAACAACGTAGTATTCGTATTTTCCATCCCCCCGAAAATAAAGTCATCAACGCAGACTTGAGCATATTTAGGGAAAGCATAAATATAACCGTATTTTTCGCTGAGAAACTCCATCATTTGAGGAGTTTTCCCCATAGTGCGTTTCGCATCTGCTGAGCGTGGCTTTTCTACGTAATAAGTAACAGGTTTACCATGCCACTCATCGCTTATCTCAGCAAAATCACCGACAGCCAGAGTCATTAAATAAGTCGGATGAACCTGCTTTTGCAACCAATGATAAACTTTATTTTCCCCATCATCCTCAGCGGAGACTAATTCACCATTAGAAATTGCCATTAAAGGTTTAGGAACTGTAACTCTAATTTCCGAAGTAGACAATTGTCCGGGATAATCAAAGCAAGGAAACCAAAAGCGAGAATCTTCGTCTTCTCCCTGAGTCCAAACTTGAGTAGGTTTATCGGGATAATGTGCATCTGGGAGAATAAAATAAATCCCGCGCTGGGGTTTTTCTACTCCATAGCCGATAATAATTTCAACTCGTCGATTGACTTGAGTCGGCGAATCCAATTCAATATCTAAATATTCACCATCGTAATCAAACTTCTGTGGAGTTCCGGCAACAGCAACCGACTCAATATTCAACTTCACAGCATCCAAGCGCAAGCGGTCTACCCCATCACGTATCGGAGCTAAAGTTATTTTACAAGTACCCCGTACAGTTTTTGAAGGTATATCCAAATTCAGATCGAGAAAAATATGCTTGACCTGTCCGGGACGATCAGGATTGTACTGCGGTTTTGCACCCGGTAATACAAAAGATTTATGGCGCGGATTTTCCGTATCAAAATGTGACTGTAACATCTATATCTATTTACCTTGTAATCGCTAAAATTTTGAATGTAGTTAAGAAAAAATAACAATTGCTGGTGAGTTCTCACCTGTGGAACATTCCTTAATTTGACAGCCCATGATTTATTTTACGTCTCAAATGGTTTTCCTAGAGTATAAAGACTTTGGGAAAGATTTTTCATCTAGATTAAAATAATTTGTCACTGTTACTCAAAATTCCATTGTTGATGTAAATTTTGCCAAATTTAGAAATCTATGGTGTGTAAAATTACTAATTTTATCAGTAAATCCCGATAATCTAAACAATGAAATATGAAGTATAGGTAAATCAGTTATCAATGAAGCGTATTCTTTATGACATATTGGTTGCTCCCTATCTGAACAAACACCATATACCAAAGAAGGGGACTCTCAACCCTTAATTGATAACTGATATTACATACCGCAATATGTTTGTCAAAACATTAAAGCTGGAATGCCTAACTTTTTATTTCATTACTGCCAACTTATGAAAAAGAACATACAAAAAATGTCTAAACTAAAGTCTAAGTTTTTAATTCCGGTAATTGGTGCTGTTATCATCTTAGTTGGTGGTATCGCGACTTATTTATACTTAAAAAGCGGACCATCAGGAGGAATTGCCGATGCTACCGCTAGTGCCAAAATAGTTCCAGATGATGCGATGATGGCAACTTATATTGCTACAGACTCAACAGTTTGGTCAAAGTTGGAAAAATTTGGTACTCCCGAAGCCCAAAAAATAATCGCATCCGGTTTAAAGAGTTTCAATGACAATTTGTCAAGCGATAATAGTATTTCTTACGAGCAAGATTTAAAACCTTGGGTTGATGGTGTAATGATAGCCGTATTACCCCCACAAAAAAACCAACCCGTACAGGATAATCCCCAAGCGTCAGGAGAACCGAATATCTTGATGGTGGTAGGAATTAAAGACAAAGTACAAGCTTTAAATTTCGCCAACAAACTCAAGCAGCAAAAAGACGTTAAAAGCACCGAAATCGACTATAAAAGTCAGAAAATTCAAGAAACCAAAAGTACAACAAATTCTACATACAGCACCATTTTAAATGACCATGTATTGTTTTCTGCTTCTCAAAATGCAGTACAGCAAGCAATCGACACATCAAAAGGGGAACCTTCTTTTTTAAGTAAATCAGGTGCTTTCCAAGTTATGGGAAATAATCTCAATTTAGAGAATACCTTGGCACAAATTTACGTACCCGATTACCCAGGTATGGTAAAGAATTTAATTGCTAATAATCAACAAACCCAATTACCACCGCAAACCTTGGAACAGTTAAAACAGGTAAAATCCGTGGTTGCGGGTATTGGTGTTGATGATAGCGGATTGCGGATGAAAGCAAACGCCAACTTAGATTCCCAATTAGTAAAATATCACTACGAAAAAACTAATGGTAAAGTATTGTCCCAACTTCCCCAAAATACCATTGCTTTAATTAGTGGAGGAGGTATTAATAAATGGTGGACAGCTTTTGTAGAGCAAGCAAAAGATGCTCCTGAACTTAATGTCATCCTTCAACAAGCCAGGGGACAATTAAAATCAGTCGATTTAGACTTAGATAAAGATATTTTTGGCTGGATGGATGGGGAATTTGGTATCGCTGCTATTCCTGTAGAAGAAGGATTATTAAAACAAGTTGGTTTCGGGGGTGCATTTTTGTTTCATACTGGCGATCGCAAAACTGCGGAAGCAACATTGAGCAAGTTAGATAATCTTGCCAAAGACCAATCAATTCAAATAGCCCAAAAAGATATCAACGGTAAGAAAATCACCGAATGGCAAATTCCCGGACAAGGTGCATTATTATCACACAGTTGGTTAGATGACAATACTGCTTTGTTAGCCCTCGGTGGCCCTATTGCTGAAATATTAAGTGATAAATCATTTCAACCCCTCAACAGCGGCGATACTTTCCAAGGTATTACAGCAACATTACCAAAAGAAAACGGCGGTTATTTGTATATAGACATGGAAAAAGCCATACCATTGGTTAATCGTTTTTCCCCACCGACACCAGAAACAACCGCAATCCTCAACTCAATTCGCGGAATCGGTGTTACCGCAACCAGTCCTAATAAATCTCTCACACAAATGGAAATGTTATTAGCATTGAAACCAAAAGAATAAAGTAAGTAGGTAGGCGTAATTAAATATAAGATAAAACCGGAGCCCTGCCGTACTGCTCCCTCTCCTTACTAAGGAGAGGGATTGAGGGCTCCGGTTTTATATTTAATTTGACCCACTTACTTATTGGGTAATTGGTAATTAATTTTGATGGGTACTCAATCATAGGACTTACGCATTCACACAAAAGCCTAAATAATAGGTATGGTTTTCAAGGCTTATAGCTAGATTTTTAAATCATATTTTTGCGATCGCCAGCAATCAGAAGCGACATCGAAAAGCCTGAAACGCTATATTTACCTCAATACACAAGATGGTTATTTTGTACAGTGCGTAAATCCTAGATCAATCTAATCTGACGTGAGTTCGACAATTAGAAGTCGGGTTTTTATAACTATTGTCTGTGATTACAGACATTTATCCTAAAAACCCGACGAATCACCCCAGGAAAAATCAAGGTTTTACAGCTTGCTTATGATTTAAGCCCATCACCCATTCCCAATTACCCATCACCTATTAATATTCTTTTCAAGTTACTCAATAATTGCCTGCAAGGCTTATTATTCTTATAGACAAATTTTCTGATAATTCTAAAATCAACAAGTAAATTAATTAATATTACTGATGGTTATCGCGACAAAAAATACTATTCCACTACCAACACGCTTGATCAATGGATTGTTAGGAATCAAGCCACTGTATGGTATCGCCAAACATCAAGCCCGTCAAATGATGGTTAAACGCGGAGAAAGAATTGGTGTACCTTGGAAAAAACAAGTAGAAGAAATGAAAGCTGTTGATTGGGAAAGTGAAATTAACAAGGTAGAAAATCCCACTGTTTATTATCCCGATTATTATCTGACTTCATTCCACGCTTATGAAGAAGGTAATCTCGGTTGGAAACCCGCTTTAGAATTAGAAGTTGCAGCGTTGACAGTTCACTCTACACTATTTAATAAGGCTGGTGAATTAACAGGAGATTCAAAACTACGCAGTTCTTTTCACAATATTGTTTTTTCACAAATTCCCCAACCACAAGATATTTTAGATTTAGCTTGCGGTGTCGGTTTAAGCAGTTTTGCTTTACAAGAAACTTATCCCCAAGCCAAAGTTACAGGTTTAGATTTATCTGCTTATTTTCTATCAGTTGCTAATTACCGTTCACAACAGCGTCAAGCTCATATTAATTGGGTTCATGGAGCAGCCGAATCTACAGGTTTACCCGATGCTGCATTTGATTTAGTTTCAATTTTCCTAACTTGTCACGAATTACCCCAGTCTGCAACTAGAGAAATATTTACAGAAGCACGACGATTATTGCGTCCTCACGGTCATTTGGCAATTATGGACATGAATCCCCATAGTGAAGTTTATCAGCAAATGCCGCCTTATGTTTTTACTTTACTCAAAAGTACCGAACCTTATTTAGATGAATACTTTACTTTAGACATTAAAGAAGCTTTAGTTAATGCTGGTTTCCAAATTCCTACAATTACTCCTAATAGTCCCCGTCATCGTACTGTAATCGCTAAAGTAATCAAATAACCTCGACCACGGATTACACGGATTTTGATAACTGTTAAGTAGGGTTTGCTGTAAAAGTCTTTTAGTGGTGATAGGCAAGAGGTAAGAGGCTATCTTGCTTTGTCTCAATGATAATTTTTCGTGCTGACCTACTTATACTAAAAATCCGACTTATGTACGTTTACTATTCATAAATTAGTTTTTCAGGCTTTTGATATTTTTGATAATTCGTTTTATTTGTTAATAAATAATTTTGACAAATTTGACAAATTATTGAAAAACTTAGTTGAAATAAAGAAAATTATTGGAATTTAAATATTTTTGGACTTATGGGATTTATTGGATTTATTGGATTTATTAAATTATGTCTATTTTATCTACTCAGCTTAAATGTATCATAGATATCTATAGCTACCTTAATATATTAAAATAAATACAAAATATCAGACAGAGAAATCATTCTCAAAATTGAGATGTCGCAGTAGATTGCGATCGCGTAGTGCAAGCTGATTGCGATCGCGATTATTTGACTAAATAAAACTTGACACAGAATGTATCAACACGATTGTAATAAAGCAATAAAAATCCGACCTTACGGGTTAGATTTTTTGCCTAATAAAATGTTATAAGTCTTTAATGTAAAGTGTGGAATAAAAGCCAGAGAAATCAACATGAAGGTATACTATTACAGCAACTTGCTGAGTAAATTAACTGGCA
>JBHJOU010000644.1:0-6266 GCA_050329355.1 Rivularia sp. (in: cyanobacteria) | reverse complement strand
AGTTAGTAGGTTGGGTTGAGCTTTACTAACTTTGTTTCATTATTGAAAATATGCGGTAAATCTCAATCCAAAACCCAAAAAGTAAAGCTTCCGTCAAGTGGCTACTTTCGCGCTCAAACCACGTCAGTTATAATATCATTGGGCTTAACAGTATTGCTTAACAATATTTGACTTATGCTGATTCAAAAAATTGTCCAAGAACTGCAAGATATCCCTGAAGATAAACTAGCAGAACTTTATGACATAATTCATTACTTTCGACTAGGTTTAGATCAGGAGGTCCCCCAACCCCGCACCCCTGGTTTGTTGAAGGGACAACTTAGCGATACTTTCTTTGAACCATTGCCAGAAGAGGAACTCCAGCAATGGGAATGAGCTACCTCATTGATACCCATATTCTTTTATGGTGGCTCTTTGACGACCCAAAACTCAGTACTAATTGCCAAGAAATAATTCGCAACCGAGATAATCCGATCATTGTCAGTAGTGCTTCCGCTTGGGAAATTGCTACCAAATATCGTATAGGGAAATTACCCGAAGCCAAACAACTTGTTGAGGAATATTCCCAGATATTGCATCAAGCTAAATTTATCGAACTTGCCATCACAACAGTTCATGCACTTAGAGCAGGAAGTTTACCAATTCCCCATCGAGATCCCTTCGATAGGATGATTATGGCTCAGGCTGAACTTGAAAACTTGCCTGTTATCACCTACGATGCAGCCTTCCAGACTGGACTGATTCAGGTAATTGCTAATTCATTATAAACTTTGAATTGATGTTAGTACGCCTATTACATTCTCTAATCTCGAATATAACAAAAATGCAATAATTATTTTAAACTGCGCCTATATTATGCTATTTCATAACGACTTTGTTGGATTGGGGAACAAAACCCAACAAGCAGAAACTTAATATTGTTGGGTTTCACTAGCGTTTAACCCAACTTACTAACTAAGATTCTTCTTCTCCCAAGATAGTTGGAATATCTCGGCTAGCATGAATAATACGTACTATAGTTAGTAATTCTTCTGACACCATATAAAAAATTAGATACTTTTCAAAGCCTTTTATACCCCATTTACGCAAACCTTGTAAACGAGAATTATTTATATTATAAAGACTTCCTAAACCAGGATTTTTAGCTAACTTGGCAATAGTATTTCGGGCTGCATCAAAAAACTTTAAAGCCGCATCAGTATTGTTCTGAGCAATGTAGTTAAACAAATTATCAATATCAATATTTGCCTTGGGAGTAATAAAAATCCGTAGTGTCATTATTTTTCTTGACGCAAACGCTGTGTTAATTCCTCCCTTTTCTTCTCCCACCATTCATCGCTAATTTCGATTTTTTCACCACTGTCTAAACCTTCAAGCAACAGTGTTTCTAAACGCTTGTTTTCCAGATTTTCTTGCTCAGTACGAATCAAATGGCGAATATATTCACTAGCAGTGCTGTAACCCTTTTGTTTAACTTGTTCTTCTATAAATGCCCGCATTGGTTCGGGTAAAGAAATGTTCATTGTACTCATGGGAAGAAAAGGTAATAGCAGTGTTTCAATAATACTATTTTGACACTCTTTGCCAATTTTTGCCAAAAATATTCTACTGCATTTTACTATTACTCTTTCAACTGGGCAACATCATCCAAAATGCCATAGCGTAGCTGCTTCCCTTCGGGAAGAACACACACCTTTCCTAACGCAGCTAAATTGTCCCCTCAGTGTGACGCTTGCGTAAGTCAAATAGAAATTTCACGATTATAGCAATATAAGTAATAATAGGTTTGTGAAGTAAACATGACCCAGTAGTATTATGACCTTGGTTACTATTCCTAAGCGTTATCTTGTTTCTGAAGACGAGGAATCGATTGTACTAGATTTACCGGAGTCAATTCTAGTATCATTGCAACGGGATTATGAAAAGGTAAAAAAAGCTAAGGGAATTCTTAAGCATCATAAAGAGGCAATGTTAGCTCATCTGGATGCGGTGCGTGGGGAATGGGAATGAACTATTTCTACGATACCAATATTTTTATTTATTATTTAACGGGAGACGAGACGGCTTCTAAATTATTTTCTAGTACTTTTCTCAATAATAATCATGTGGTGACATCGCCGATTGTGCGGATTGAGCTACTTTCTTTTTCTAGTTTGTCAGATCAAGAGGCAGAAGTTATTGAAGATTTATTAAGTCAGTTTGATTCAATTCCAATTTCTAGGAAAGTTGAAAATAAAACAATTGCTTTAAAGCGGTTCGGCAAAATCAAGTTACCAGATGCGGTAATTGCTGCGACAACTCTATGTCAGGAAGCGGTTTTGGTAACTCGCAATGTTCGTGATTTTAAGGGTATTGCGGAACTAAAGTTAGAGAATCCTTTTGGTGATAATTGAAAAGTTTTGGCAACCAAAGTCAAATTGTAGCCATTTATGCTATTTATACTACATTACCACTACATCATCGTGACCCATTTTACTTCTCCTCCCTTCTCACACCCTGCTCTTTGCTACTAACGGTCGCAATCAATTCATAACGCTCATTAGCATCTTTACCCTTGTTATAGTAATAATCGTAATAACCCGAATAACTGGGCTTATAACCTTTGACACCGTTAGCAACAATTCCTAATAAATTAATATGCGAAAGCTCCAAGTCTTTTAACACCTGCCTGACTGCTGGTTTTTCTGTTTTATCCAAACCAACTACCATCATTAAGCCATCAGCTTGACTAGCTAAATATTTAGCATCAGCAAAACCATGTAATGGCGGAGTGTCAATAATTACTAAATCGTATTTGGTTTGAAAATCTAAGAGCAAATCTTTCATCTTACTAGAAGCAAGCAACCGTGCTGGATTGGGAGGAATTTGTCCTGCTGTGAGAACAAATAAATTTTCTTCTTCGGGTAAACGTTGAATTAAGTCTTGGGCTTCTGCAACACCGGAAATAGCGTTAGATAAACCCCACGTATTCGTCAGACTATCGACGTAGCGGTGAATGGTTGGATTACGCAAGTCGGCATCTACGAGCAGAACTCGCTTACCCATCGCTGCTGCAATTTTAGCTAAATATAGCGAAATAGTAGATTTACCTTCTCCGGGTAAAGCCGAACTGATAACTAAAGATTTCAGTGGTTTGTCAGGTTCGAGAAAATCTAAATTCGTCTGTAGGGATATATAAGCTTCCCAATAAGCAGAATTAGACAAAGTACCGTTGCGGGATAGCTGAGTTGGGGCTGTTTTTAATTGTTTTTGATAAGGAATTGTCCCCAAAAAGGTTTGTGCAACATCGTTTTGCAACTCTTCGGGGGAATGGTATTTATTATCGAGTTTGCCAACAACGATCGCAGTTCCTACCCCAGCTAACACACCAGCGATTCCACCTAAAACCAAATCGCGGGGAATATTGGGTGATATTGGTTGTTTTGGTGCTTCAATTTGAGAAATTACTTGCCAAGGGGAAACTTTGCGAGCGGTTTCAATCTGGAGGTTTTCTTTAGCAGTGAGAAATCGACTTAAACTTTCGTTGCCAATTTCTAACTTTCGATTCAAATCTGTATACTGACGAATAACTGCTGCAAACTGTTGTAAGTCTTTACGAGTCTGGTTTTCGATTGCAGCCAAATATTTGAGTCTGGTTTGCAATCCTTGTAATTGAGTGGCTGTTTCAATTAACTTCTGTGTAAGTAGCAAGCGGCTTGATTGTTGAGCAGAAATTGCTGGAAGTTCCTTGAGTTCTGTAATATTGAGTTCTCTAAGAGTTTCAATACCTAAAACAGCTACAACTTCTTGTCTAATCAAAGATAATATACGTTGCCTTTTTTCCAGCAAATCACTAATTGTAGGATGACTACTTGTTAACCTGGTTGAGTCAGTTGCAAGTTTATTCTCAAGCTCTTGAAGTTGTTGTTGCAGAGCTAAATAACGAGGTGCATCACTTAAGATCGAAATTACCCGCGCTTGTTTAATATCTATTCCCAACTCCCCCTGTAAGCTATCAAAAGCAGATTGAGTCTCCCCCAGCAGAGTTAAAGCTTCTTGTTTCTGCTGTAAAGCATTTGCCAAACGTTCGCTTAATATTTGACTTTGCTGTTGGGGATCTACAAGATTATATTTACGTCGAAATATCTGTAGTTCTCCTTGGAGTCTGTCTACACGCTTTTTCAAATCGGGTAATTGGGTGTCAACTAGCTTTTGTGCTTGAACGGTGCTAGTTTTTAATTTATTTAAGGAATAATCAGTATAAGCCTGTTTGAGCTGGTTTAAAATGAATTTAATTTTTTCTGGATCGGTATCCTGATAACTAACTTCTATAATTGCAGTTTCTTGTAAATGCTTCAACTTCAGGTTTTTGACAAGCTTGTCATAATTTAAATCGGCATAGCGGCTTTGAATTTTCGGTAACAGTGGAGAGATTACCTTATAACTCGTCAACACCTCCATTTCCGTCTTAAAATCTCGAAACTGCGGTGGGATAAATGATGTCTGTCTTTGTTCCGGGAGCAGGTTGAAACCACCTTCCGCTGTTGAGTCGAGAAATAATTGGAATTTTTGGCTGTATATTGGTGTCTGTAACCATCCCCTGTACATCACCCCACCAGTTATAACTAAAGCAATAGGGATAATTAAAAATAAACGACGACGCAGCACCGAAAATAGCTGGCGAAGTTCCCAGGGGTCAACTCTTGATTGTTGGGAAGGACTTTTTTCTAAATATTCAGTCATGCGATCGCACTTTTAAAATTACATTTAATTAAAGTTATGCTCCAGAAAGCATATTTATTAGTGATAGATGACTACTCTGAGATTAAGCTTACTTAGGGAACCCAAATCTTATAAATAGTCGGTATTAGTCTAAATAAAACTATTGCTTAGGGGCTTCAGTGCTTGCACGTAAAAAAGAATTAACTTATTGAAAATTTAACGTAAAAATACTTATAAAAGGGAATAGGCTAATAAGACTGGGGAATTTAACCAATTTCTTCTACAATCTCTGACAAAGCTGAAACGCGAGTTTTTCTGCTAAACACGTTAGCTTGATAAACTATGCTGTTTGTCATATCCAAAGCAGTTAACCAACCGCTTCTGCGATCGTAAGCACCCGTATCGATATCCAACCAACCTTTTCCTTGTACCAGTTTTCCCGGAACAACACCTCCGAATTTGAAAGTTGGTGTATGACCGACAATAATTAACTTATCGGGAAAATATGGTTTACTCATGCTATAAAAAGGTTGGCGAATCCAACAAAATTCCTTTTTTGTTTGCTTATCTAAAGCAAGTTGAGGATTAACACCTGCATGAACCGCCCAAATGTCTCCCAAATTTAGATATAGTGGTAAATTAGAAAACCATTCCAGGTGAACGGGTAGCAAAGAGATGTCCGATTTAAGATAGCTATCTATGGTTTCTTTATAGGTACAAGAAGCTTTTTCAATAGTTTTGTTAATAACTTGTTTATCTTGGAAGTAATCTAAAAGCATTTGCTCGTGATTGCCCAATACGCAATAATACGGACTTTTACGGACAAATTCTACTACTTGAGCGCTTTTGGGACCCCTGTTAATCAAATCTCCTAAAAAGTAAACTCGATCATCGCGATCGGGTGATATTACATTCAACAAAAGCATCAAACCATCGTAATGACCGTGGACATCACCAATAAAAATTCTTCTACACATGGGTTCATTTTATCTTTTCTCTAAAGAAATTATTCTATCAATAACATCAGCTATAAATCTCAAAGTATAATTACCAATATCTTTCCAAAAATGTTACAACGAAATAGATTATAAATGTAAAATAAATCACAACAATTCGATGACTAACTTAATCCGCAATCGCTTAGAAATTGATGACGCTGTAGAAAGAATTATTCCAGAAGAGGAACTAGATGGAATTTTATCTATCCATCTCAAGCGTTATCAGTTTGCTGCTAATTACTGTCAAGATAAAAAGGTACTTGATGCTGCTACCGGGGTTGGTTATGGTGCAGATTATTTAACTCAAGTCGCGAATCAGGTTATCGGGATTGATCTTGACCCTGTTGCAATTTCTTACGGACAAGGTAAATATAGTAACAGTCGTCTCCAGCTTCAAATTGCAGATGTTGCTAATACAGATTTTGCTGATTCCGAGTTTGACGTAATTTGTTCTTTTGAAACCATCGAGCATTTACCCAATATTCCAGCTTACTTACAAGAAACTGTACGTTTGCTTGCTACTGACGGACTCTATATAGTCTCCACACCACAAGTACCTCAAACTAA
>JBHJOU010000479.1:0-3238 GCA_050329355.1 Rivularia sp. (in: cyanobacteria) | reverse complement strand
AACAGTTTGTACCGATAAAGGTTGTAAACTTTCTTGTAAATAACTCTTAGCTTGTTGTACTGTATCAGTAACTGTATTCATAGCATTATGGCTACTTTGAATTGCTGTTTGTTTCCAATTATCGGTAAATACAGTTTCTTTAGTTTGTCGTAAGCGTTGAATTATAGTTCCTGAAACGTTTATATTTAAACTATTTCTTATACTCATAAATTATTTTTAAATATTATAGGACTTACGCAATTGGCATATTTTTCTTGTAGGGTGCTGTGACACTTAATTAAAATTTGAACATAATAATAAGGGTTGTAGTGTCACGCACCATCCTAATCTTGTGACACTTGTGTAAGTCCTCTATTACTAATATCGTTATAAGTCGGGTTTTTATCAAATTTATCTAATCATAAAGATACTTATTCTAAAAACCCGACTTCTTCATCCAACTTCTTGTGTAGTCTCACTTTGAGAAGGATTTACCCAAAGTTTAGGTAATAATAATCCAGAATTTTCTTTATATTCGGCAAACTCAGGATAGCGAGATAAAGACTTATCTTTTTTACGCATATTGGGAACGAAAAGCATCGCTGCAAATAGTCCTAAAATTGCAAATGGTAGCCAATGTTGAGCAAGTAAAGCAAAACCAAAATAGATGCAAATTTCTCCTAAATAATTAGTATTACGACAGCGAGCAAAAAAACCTTCTGTGATTAATCCAGATTTGTATTTGAGAGTGTAATATTTCTGAGCATCGCTACTGTAGTGCAGAAATATTCCGATTATATTAATAGAAATTGCTGCTGCAATCAAAGGTGAAGAAGGAATCGAACCACTACTAATTAAAAGAAATGGTGCTACCCAATATAAACTAACTAGTATAAAAGTAAAAATTCCTGCAAGTGGTGAAACTTCTTGTTCCCATTGCTTATCTGGATAAATTCGGTCTTTCAACAACCATAATATTCCATAAGTTCCGTGGAGTGCTAAATAAACCCAAGCACCAATAGTAAAATTTTGATAGATTACCATCAGTGCTAAAACAAATATAAATGTTAAGGCTTTGTGTAAATTAATTGAGTGTTTGACTTTCATAGTTAATGATTAATTGTAATTAGATTTAGATTTGTTTCCTACAATCTTAGGAACACCCGCGATTAGTTCTAGATTTCGTAATTGTAAAGTACACAGAGGTTTGTCCAATTTTAAAGATGCAAAAGGAGTTTGTGGAGAAATTTCTAAACTACCTTGAAGCAAACCAAATTGCGTTTTAAACTGATTTTCAAAAAACAGTAATTCAGAACCCAAACCACCAAAACTACCAGCATTTAATTTTTGTTGCCACCAAATAGAAAAATTTATCAGACCTTTATTATAGTACAAAGAACATAGCTGGCGATGATTTTGACTAACTTTAACATTACCGTTATTCCAAGAGAAATCTGCCATTTCTTTGGGTAATCCCCAAATTTCTCTACCTCCAGCTACGGAATCTTGATTATCAACATAAATATGGGAAATCCAGCCACCAATTTTTCCTTGATAGCGAACTAATCCTGGAACTACTATTAACTCGTTATAAGTTAATAACGAACCGCTTTCGTAGCAAGATATGTAAATGCTACCTAAACTTTTTCCCGGTAAAAACGAAACTATTTCTAATTCGGGGGGAATAAACTTACGAGCTTGTTCGATATTAACTAACTGTAAAGTTTGAAATGCATAGCCTTTGAGCGTCCAAGGTGCGGCAGGATAAGTCATGAACGGTAACTATTCCTTGTGGTTATATGAGAATATTGTAGAACGTTGGGAAGCGAATTATAAAAATATCGCGATCGCGCTTATACAAGTGCAGCTTTATACAAATGAATTGTGGGTATTTAAGTGATAATAAGTTTACTTATAGGTTATTTAAGGCTACACATCAGTAATACATAGCTGAGTAGTTGAAGGCTTGTGTCTAATATTTTATACTTTTATCGCTTAATTATCAAAAATGAGTTGTAAAATTTATCTTCCGACAATTCACTTATTTGCCTATTCTCGCGCTCCTAAAACAGAAAATGTAATCGAAAAAGCAGAAAATATAAATCCTGATTGGCTATGGGAACAGTGCGATTACATGGTTAGAACAAAATTACCATACGAGTTCAATCTTAAAGCTTTTTTGCAGGAAGAAAATACAAAAGTATCAGCAGAACTTTTAATTAATCAGAAATTATCCGAGCAAGATAAACCAGCATTTATTGATATTCCAATAAATAAAAAAATAGATAGTTATGATATTGAAAATTATTTTCCAATTTCGATTAAAGAAGAAAATGATATTCTCGCTGAAATTTACCCATTAAGGCTTTATGAAAGTTATGCATTGGGTTTAAGTTTTTATCCAAAACGGGAATTAGAGAATAAAAAATTTACTATTGAAGAAATAAAAGAACATAATTTAAATCCAGATAACTGTTTATTTTTACCGCAAGAAAATAATAATCCATTTTTGGGTCAGACAATATTAATTACAGCTAAATTAACAGGGAAGGAACGAAAAAAATCTTTAGAGTGGTTAAAAAACCATGTTGCTGACGAATATTTAGATGCTTTATTTCTAGAAAATAATAATTTTAGAAAGCCCGCTTTTAATAGAGCCGGAAAACTATTTGGTAAACCAGTTTTTGAATATGGAATTTTCAGACAATTAGATAATTATATCCATATTTTAATTTGGTTAATTGAAGAGAAAGATGAAAAAAATATTGTGGAAAAAATTTATAGCAAGTTGTTAGATTTATTTTTGTTTAGGACTAATGTTGTTAAAGCTTATAAAGAAACAAGGATACATACAAAAAAAGCAAAAAATAGAAATTTTAAAATAGAAAAAAAACTAGAAGGAATGATTACGGATTCATCTTCAAGAAGAGGATTAAACAATTTCAATCTGATAAAAATATCTCAAGATTTAATCGAATTGACTCAAATGTCGGTAAGATATGCCAATATTTTGAGAGATATAGAAGACCATCAAAATACTATAGTTGATAATACTCGAAACTATAATGATAAAATACGAGAGATAAAAAGCTTCTCTCCCACTGAAAGTTTGGGATTTTTGATTTTTTTTGGTGAAAGGGCTTGTCGTTCTTTTAAAGACCAACTTACATCGGAATTAGCCTATTTTCAACATGGTATCGATTTAGTTGATAACGTAGTTGACGCACTCCGAGGACAAATCGCAATTGAGCAGGCAAAT
>JBHJOU010000420.1:0-6411 GCA_050329355.1 Rivularia sp. (in: cyanobacteria) | reverse complement strand
TGAAAGTCTACTCACAGATGCATCACTGCACTCGGTTGCAGGTGCGGCGGAATTGCGTAACATTGATAAGCAAAAATTTGTAGAATTAGTTAGCAGTCGTACTGACCTTTCTAAGAAAGAAGTTAGACGCATTGCTGATACTTTATATGATGTTTGGAAGCAGACGCTAGGTTCTCAACAAGGTGGTTCTGGCGGTGCTGGAAACGGTTTGAGCGAACTGGTTGACTATCTAAAAACTGTGACACCCGGACAAAGTAAAACTGATGAACTCGAAGCTAAGTTAGACCGAGTTATTAGTGAAATGCGTTCCCAGAAGCCAGATAATCGGAATGCACAAGAACAATCGGTGAGTCCGTTGCAGTTAACCATGCAACAAGCTTTGACTAGTCTTGCTGGTATAGTCATGGGAAGAACTGACCTTTCGGACTTGGATGTAGAAAAGATTATCAGTAGCATTACTAAAGTTAAAGATAAAGCTACTCAACAAGCAGATAAAATGGGACTTCCTACCCCACAAACTTACAGTACTGTTCGTGCTGATGTAGAGAATTATCTGCATAATACCTATGCTTGGCAGTTGAGCAACGATAAAGTTGAGCAGGAATTCCGCGAGGTAATTTACGATGCCGCAGCAGATCCCGGTACGGTACGTCGGGAGTTGGAAAAGCTTGATCGCAGTGATTTTGTTGAAATCCTCAAACAACGGGGTTTATTAACTCAAGGGGAAATTAAAAAAATCGCTGACAGGTTAGAAGCAGTTCGTAAAGGTGTCTTGATACAGGTAAGGGCAGAGGAAGAAAAAGAAATCATCCAAGATTTACAGCGTCGGGTAGAAAGCTATCTATTAGTGACTCCTAAATCAAACTTTACTGCGGAAAATCTGCACCAGGATTTTAAGCCGATTTTGGCAGATTCCGACGCAGATTATGAAACCTTGGCAATCCGTTTGTCTCGATTTGACCGGGGACAAATGCGTTCTATACTAGTACAGCGCAATGATATTAATTCCGCAGAAATTGACCCAATTCTTGATGAGTTAGAAAGGCAGCGTGACCAAGCTTTAATTGATTCTAAAGGACTTGCAGACCAAGCTAAGTATCAAGCAGAAAGTTTATGGTTGAATTTAGAGTCATATTTGCGAAATACTGGCAAATCAGAACTTAATCCTGATGCGATTCGCGGTGAATTAAAAACTTTGTTAGAACACCCCCAAGCAGGAATGTCAGCAATTCAGTCGCGATTGGGGCGTTTTGACCGTGATACTTTGGTACAATTGCTCAAGCAACGTCAAGATTTGACCGAAGAGCAAATCAATGAAAATATTGATGCTGTTGAACAATCTTGGAATAGCGTTCGTCACGCACCGGGACAAATTATCGATAAAGCCAGAGCCGAATACGATCATGTAACTACTACAATTGCTGATTATCTGCGGAATACGGGTAAATCGGAACTTAATCCCGAAGGTATTCAGCAAGACTTCAAAAAACTATTTGAAAACCCTCAAGAAGGCGCGATCGCATTACGCCGGAGATTGTCGCAAATTGATAGAGATACTTTAGTAAAATTACTGACTCAACGGCAAGATTTGAGCGAAGATGAAGTTAACCAAGTCATCGATTCGGTACAATCATCAATTCGTCAAACCATCGGTGCGCCCCGTCGTTTTGTTACTCGTACCCAAGAAAGAGTCCAAGACTTCCAAACATATTTAGCAGAATACCTCCGTCAAACTGGGAAACAAGAATTGAATCCAGAAGGTATCAAACGCGACTTGAATTTATTGTTGAATGATCCACGAGTCGGAATGGATAGTTTAGGCGATCGCCTTTCTAAATTTGATCGTTCTACTATCGTTGCTTTGTTGCAAATTCGTGAAGATATGAGTAATGAGGAAGCGGAGCAAATTGCTGATAATATTATGTCAGTACGTGAGCAATTTGTTGCTCAAATCAGAAATATTCAGCGGCGGATTCAAGATACAATAGATGGGATATTTGAGAGAATTCGTAATTATCTCAACTCCTTGGAACGTCCTGAACTGAATTATGACGGCATCAAGCGTGATGTTCGTCAACTGTTTTACGATCCTCAAGCCGGATTTGACGCATTACGCGGCAGATTATCATCTTTCAACCGGGATACCTATGTAGCGCTGATGAGTTCCCGTGATGATATTTCTGAGGAAGACGCAAATAAAGTCATCGATCAAATTGACAATGCACGTAATACAGTATTGCGAAGAGCAGAAAGAATCCAAGAAGAAGCACAGCGACGCTTAGAAGAAGTTAAATACCAAGCCCAAAAACAAGCAGAAGAAACCCGAAAAGCAGCAGCATCAGCGGCTTGGTGGTTATTTGGCACAGCAGTAGTATCCGCAATCTTTTCTGCTATTGGAGGAGCCTTAGCTGTAGCAAGTAATGTAACTTAGAAGGGTTGGGGGGAATAGTAACAGAAGTCGGGTTTTTAGGATAAATATCTGTAACAGCAGAAAATGATTATAAAAACCCGACTTCTTGCCTATTGAATTCATATTAATTTAAATAATTTAAATAATTTTAATAATTTTAATAATTTTAAATAATTTTAAATAATTTTAAATAATTTAAATTGTCTTCGCTAAATTATTAAACCTCTCATAGCGAGAGGTTTTTTCTTATTTTTAAAAGTCTGTTTCTTCAATTATTTCCAATGCATAAAAAAGAGCAGCATCTGCATCAGTAAGGGTGCTACTACCCTTTTCCATCAGATGCTTATTGATAACTCTCCAAGCATTTGGATGATGTTCCCTGAACTTATTTAACTGCTCGAAAACTGAGCGGCATTCGTTGTACAGTTCTTGTTTATTTTCCATGATATTATTTTATCGAATTATAAGTATCTTAATTAAAATCTACTCTTAGCGATTATTGCAACTGGTGCTTAATCCGGCGAGAGAAGTCGGGTTTTTAGGATGATTGTCTTGTGTAAAACATATTTAACCTAAAAACCCGACATATTTCCCACGACGAGAAGTTGGGTTTCGTAAGAGTTATCCGACTTCTTTTTTCAAAACTTAATTCTCAATCATCAAAGTTTCATTATTACCATCCAAACCACACCAATTAGCAAACCCACAGCGTGAGCTAGATAACCCGTACCGATAGGATTGACACCACCGGAAATATTTAAACTGCCAATTCCGTAAAATAATTGTTGTACAAACCACCAAAAAGCGTAGAAAAAAGCCGGTAATTCTACAGGGATATATATAATTACCAACGGTAGAATTGAGTCAATTTTTACTTTAGGAAACTTATAAATATAGGCTCCTAAAACAGATGCGATCGCACCATTAGCACCAATCAAAGGTATTGTTAATCCCGGTTGTGCTAAAATTTGCACTATCCCTGTCAAAAATCCGCAAAATAGGTAAAATAATAAAAAACCTCTGCTACCAATAATTTTTTCTAAAGTATTACCAAAAACCCACAAAAATATTAAATTACCGACAATTTGGCTATAACTACTATGAAGAAACATCCCGGAAAAAATTGATAAACAACGCCAAAATACAATTAACCAAGCTGCTGGATTTCCTACAATTGCACTATTAAATGCCGTGGTAATTTGTTGGGGAATCAACCCCCAGTTATTCACAAAACTAGCTAATTCACCACTAAATTCTAATTTTACTTCCCATAAAAATAAAGCAATATTTATTCCAATGAAAAACCAAACTACTAACGGTTTTTTATTAGCTAAAAGAAAAATTTTATCGCCAATTGGTATCATATATAAGTTAGGAGTTAGGAGTTAGGAGTTATGAGTTGAATAATCATTGAGTAATGATAATTAATAAACTGGCGTTGCTGAATCCAAGGGCGGAATTTTAAATGTAGAGACGTGATATATCACGTCTCTCTTATGTGCGACTAAATGGCAAAAATAAAAGATGAAACCATTTGTGAAAACATTATAGTGCGGGCAGGACAGTTCCCGTGCTATATACAAACTAGATAGGCAACATGATAAACCAAATGTTGGGAAATACACTTGTTGGAAGATACCAAATAATTAGCAATTTGGGAGGAGGGGGATTTGGGGAAACTTTTGTAGCTTACGATACTCATTTACCTGGTTCACCTAAATGTGTTGTCAAAAAACTTAAACCTCAAGCAACTGATCCTGTTACATTAGAAACTGCAAGACGTTTATTTGATACAGAAGCAAAGGTTTTATATAAGTTAGGTAGACACGAACATATTCCCCAGCTTTTGGCTTATTTTGAGGAAAATCAACAATTTTATTTGGTACAGGAGTATATTCAAGGTCACGATTTAAATGAAGAAATCAAACCTGGAAAACCCATAAGTGAAGAACAAGTTATTTCCCTTTTACAAGAGATACTAGAAATCTTAGAATTTGTCCATCAGCAAAAAGTGATTCATCGGGATATTAATCCGCGAAATATTCTCAGACAAGAGAAAGATGGTAAATTGGTTTTAATTGATTTTGGTGCGGTAAAACAAATTACGACTCAAGTTGTTTCTACCGGACATCAAACTAAATTTACAGTAGCGATTGGCACTCCTGGATACATTCCTAGCGAACAAGCACAGGGAGAACCAAGATTTAGTAGTGATATTTATGCTTTGGGGATAATAATTATTAGTGCAATTACGGGGTTATCAAATGAAGAGTTAGAAAAAGATGACGATACTAATGAAATTGTTTGGCAAAAATACGTTACAGTTAGTCCGGAATTTGCGGAAATTGTCGATACAATGGTACGTTATGATTTTAGAATGCGGTATAGTTCGGCTACTCAAGCATTGCAGGCTTTAAAAAGTCTAAATAAACCATATTCTGGCACAATGGTGTTAAATATTGGACCATTACCTCCAAAATCCAAGCCTCGAAAAAAGATAAAAGTAAAAAATCTAATTATTAAAGCGTTTACAGCAATATTATTAACCGGAATTGGAGCAACTGCATCGATATTTATTATTAACACGATTAATTCTGCTAACGCTGACGATTTATATAAAAAAGCCAATACATTCTATGAATTACAGCGGTATCAAGATGCACTTTCTAGCTACCAAAAAGCCCTAGAAATTCAGCCAGAATACGCTCAAGCATGGAACGGACAAGCTAAAGTGTTGTATGAATTAAATTCCTATCAAGAAGCACTTTCCGCATACGATAAAGCGATTCAAATTGAGCCAGATTATCAAGATTCGTGGAGTGGTAGAGGTTTTGTTTTAAATAAATTACAGCGTTTTCAAGAAGCAATTTCCTCTTTTGATAAAGCTTTGAAATTAGAGTCAGAAGCTCCCGAAGTTTGGAATGGAAAAGGAGAAGCTTTAAGTAATTTAAAGAGATATGATGAAGCGATAAAATCCTACGATAAAGCAGTAGAATTACAACCAGAATATGAACAAGCTTGGGATAATAAAGCTTCGGCGCTATATAGTTTGAGACGCTATGAAGATGCTCTTTCTACTTATGAAAAAGTTCTTGAATTAAAACCAAATCATGAACGAGCTTGGTACAATAGCGGCAATGCTTTGGTTAATTTGAATCGAAATAACGACGCTATTAAAGCTTACTCTAGGGCAGTAGAGTACAAACCAAATTTTTATCAAGCTTGGTTATCCAGAGGTAATATACTAATTAGTTTGCGACGCTATCCCGAAGCTATTGAATCTTTTCAAGAAGTATTGAAATATCAACCAAACAACTTTGATGCATTATACTCTCAAGGTTGGGCATTGCATCAAATTCAACGTTACGAAGAAGCTATCGCAGCCTATGATAAAGCTGTTGCAGTCAAGCAAAATGATTTTAAAGTATGGTACAATCGCGGCAATTCGCTTTACAATTTACAAAAATATCCGGAAGCAATTTTAGCTTATAATCGCGCAATTCGCTACAAAAAAGACCATACAGAAAGTTGGTATAGTAAAGGTAATGCGTTAGTTAATTTGGAACAATATCAAGAAGCAATAATTTCTTATAATACTGCTATTAAATATAATCCAGATTATCAAGAAGCAATTAAAGCGAGTAAGAAGGTAGAGGAAATATTAGAAGATAAAGAGAAGGAAAAAGATAAAGAAAGAAGTTCGAGGTTTTGGGATTTTTGGAGAGGATAATTAAAAAAAAACCGCAGAGACGCTGAAAACGCTGAGTAAACAGGTAGTTGAGGTATTTTTTTTAAGTCTCTACAGCAGGAATGTAGAGACTTGATTATTAGGAAGTTTTTTAATTTTAATTTTAATTTGTTAATAGTTAATCAGCAATTACATATTCAAAAAAGTTATTTGCTGTTGTTTTATTAATACAGAAAAGAATCGTTAAATAAATAAATCCGAACATAATCAAAGATTTGATGAAATTCATGTTTAATATCTCCGCAGTTAATTT
>JBHJOU010000758.1:0-2354 GCA_050329355.1 Rivularia sp. (in: cyanobacteria) | reverse complement strand
ACATCTTCCCCAGCGGCTAAAGCATCGTAAAAAGCCACAGCAAAGTTAATTGCGGCTTTATCCCCAATTGCTCGATTCATGCCAATTACATAGTTAATATGTTGGTGAATAGCGTCGGCTTGAATCTCCGAATAACAAGCATTTAGGACTACACATTCTACTCCCTTTCTAGCAAATAGCTTAAACTGACTTGCCAAAGTATCTGCTTCCACAAAAGCTGTTGTTCCGGTTTCATCTTCTAGGACGATACCATCTTCCCCTCCACCATGTCCGCAGAAGTGAACAATCTGGGGGTGAGTATCTAAAATTGCGCGGTAGAAGTCTCGTTGACGTACCGCCAATTTCATCTCTAGTTTGAATTGTTCCCGTTTGTTAGCACGTCGCAATCCTTCATCAATTTCTCTAATTTCTTCTTCTAGTCGCAGTCTGGAGGTATTTTTGGGATTTGCTGCCAAAATTAAAATTGTTTTTATCTTAGTGTTATTACTGAAGTTAGAGGTATATTTTTGTTGATTTAATTGGGCAATTTCTTGGGTGATTTTATCCCGTTCCGCTTCGGCTTCTTGAATCTGCTTGTCTACTTGGAAAATAACTGCTGCACTTGTTTCGATAGCTTTAGCTGTTCGCAGTCTAAGTATCTTTTCTTCTAATAAATCGCTGAGTTTTTGTAGTTCGTTGATTTGTTGCTGTGAGGACATTAGTTAATTTGTTGGTAATTCAGCCCACCTTAGATTTAAATCCCAGGCTAATATCAAAAGTAGTCTAAAGACAACTATAGCAATCCGATTTGATTATGGGAACTTATATCACATCGTACTCGTATACGCGCAACCCGTGGTAGAATCTTTTTGCTGTAAATGCGAGAATACGAGGTATCGAGTATGAGAGATTATATGCCAAAACATATTCCGCAAGGTATGGCGGAACTTAGCGTTTACATAGATAAAGAATTAAAAACTCAATTCAAATTGAGTTGTGTGGCTGAAAACAAGTCAATGAGTGGAGTTATTGGTGATTTAGTTAAGCAATATGTAAAATCTCAAGATAAAACTTCCAAAAAAGGTGAAGACGCAGCGTGAGTAAAGATAATCTTCCTAAAATCTCTCGACATGCTGTTACCGAAAAGTATCGGTGCTACCAAATGGCAGAAAAAAATGGATGGAAATTAGTTCGTATTGAACCGACTGGGGACAAAATACTGAAATGGAATTGCGTATTTGAAGGTGATACGGAATTTCCTGACTACCAAAAGGAGAATTAATAAATGGGCAGAAAATACATTATTTTCCGTGCAGATTGGAGAGAAGAGCAAGGAGCAGAAAGTCGATTACTAGCTCACACTAAGGCAACTACAGATATTCTTGCAGAATACTTTGATTCTTCTAATAGTCCCTCACCAGAACCGGGATATAGAGTAAGGGAATATCACAAAATTGATGCTTTCGCCGATCAAGATTTTCCCGATGTTAGTACTCACAGTCGTGTGGGTGATTGGGAAGTTGTTAAGGTAGAAGAATATGATTCTACTAAGCAAGATGATGCGGATTTTGAATCAATTGTAATATGCTATTGCAAGTACTCTCCTATAAGCACTTCATTAGAGCCATTACCACAAGTAAATGCTTCTCATAAACTACAGGAAGTGAAGTAACTGCTGTAAATTAATCTAAATCAAATAGTTTAAGAGCTTGAGCAACCGTTCGGATTTTACACCTACCAAGCTACTCAAACCAGTTTGATTTTTGGATGCTGTCGCCAACATCGCTGGAGCAGGTTTGGACTCTTCTGATGTACGCCCGACAGATTCCCATCTGACAGTTCTGACAAACTACTAGCTTTACTGAAATAATAAAAATACTAAATCATGCCAGATTTAAAACTAAAAACCAAAATCTCAAAACTGAATACTCCGAAAAAAAAATTCCGCCTTCGGCGGGGAAAGGGTAAAGAAAAAAGTGAAGAGTGCAAAAGGGCTAAAGTGAAGAGAAAAGAGTCCACGCACCCGAAACCACAACCCGAAACCCGATGAGGCTGTCCTGGCTGTCCGGCTCGTTCCTGAGACGATCCGCCGACCGGCAATACCTCGGATTGATGATCCAAGAACCGCCGCGCAGCAACCGGAGAAAATTATTATCATTCTCAGCTAAATTACTATATAATCCATCAAGCTGTTCCCAATTTGGAGAAAGGCTAACTTGATTGTTATTGCCAACCCAAGCGCTTCCATCCGAAGGCGCTCCTTGATAGTTATCATGCCAGGTGTCTAAACACCACTCCCATATATTACCATGCATTTGATATAAACCAAAAGAATTAGGAGAAAAATTTTCGACATCTATTGTTTGTTGGCGAAA
>JBHJOU010000148.1:0-5736 GCA_050329355.1 Rivularia sp. (in: cyanobacteria) | reverse complement strand
ATCCGAAAATTGCATATTTTGTAATCCCCGTAAAAGCCTGACATTACTAACCGAATCAGCCACAGCATACGCCATACTTGACGGATATCCTTTAAGTAAAGGACATACCTTAATTATTCCCAAACGTCACGTCAGCAACTATTTTGAATTACCATTTAAAGAACAATCTGCTTGCTGGTTAATGGCTAACAAAGTGCAAGAAATTATTAGTAAAGAATTTGCACCAGACGGTTTTAACGTGGGAATGAATATTAATAAAGATGCAGGACAAAATGTCATGCACGCGGGAATTCATGTTATTCCTCGTTATAAAGGTGATGTTGAAGGTGCTAGAGGTGGGATACGGGGTGTAATTCCGAAACGCAAAGTAGCGCAAAGGTAAACGCAGAGGAAAGAGGAGAATGATGTTAGATTACTTGTTTGTTGTAATCATTCTATCAAGCAATTTGCAGCCTGCTGGGTTCTGGGATAGATATTCATTTTCACTCCAATAACCAAGCAAACAAATCTCCCACTGTAAGCTGTAATTCACTAGCAAAACTTGGTACAGGAAGTAACCTATCTGATTCGTCAAACACCTCAGTTTCTTGCTGGGGACGAAAAACAAACACGGTTTGCTCTAGTGGATCTATTAACCAACCCATTTGAGTTCCATACTTAAGACAATGAAGAATATTCTTTGTAACTTTTGTCTGGCTTTGGTCGGGTGATAAAATTTCAATTGTCCAATCTGGTGCAATTAAGAATGCGTTCGCAACTTCTCCATTTTCATCGCGGGGAATCCGATTCCAAACAAAAACTGCAATATCGGGTACAGTTGAACGTCCACCAAAAGTACAGCGCAACTCAGGGAAAGCACGAGCAATACGTTTCGGTTTTACTACAGTATTTATAGTAGGTATGAGTTCGCCTTGAATCGTGCTGTGTTTCCCTTGAGGCATCGGTTTAGGGATAATTTGTCCATTAATGTATTCATTAGCTGGTTTGGTTTCTGGTAATTGCAGAAATTCTTCCAATGTCATCTTTTTCGATGTTAATTGTACCATTTTGGGAAGTCCTCGAAAACTGTCAAACTAATATCTTTAAACTTTTGCAATTTGTTACGCAGCTTCCCATCTAGCAGAAACACAGTATTCGTACAAAGACTTTTTACAATTTCGCTTTCTAATAATTTCATAATTTATATTTTTATAACCAAGGATTTTCATAGATTTAGCAATTAAAGCAGCGGTATCAACCATGTTTCCGAAAAATGTTGAATTCCCGACAATGTAATGCACCCAAGCACCATCTTTAAGAAGATGACGAAGTGAGGTTAAATGTATATGCATATCATGGAAATACTTAAGTACGTAAATTGACATCAAACCAGCATTTTTTCCATCAGATATCTTTATGCTTTCCACAACGGAATAAACTTCTTGTGGTAAATCAATGTTTTCCATTTGCCAAGAGTTAAGACGGCTAGTGGCAGTCCCCCATGTTCCACCAATTGCTGTCCAATCTATTTCGGCTGCTTCCTTTGCCTCCATAAGGAATTTAGTCCAGTACATATACGGACGTAACTCGCGAATATAGCTTATTCTATTGGGATAAGGGGGCGACGTTACTACTTTGTCAATTTGAACTCCATTAAGATCCACTATGCAGCGAGCATCAGCTTGAATTATTTTTACAATACCTTTAATCGGCTTTAAAGCTGATTGTAGAATAGTACTAATAATACTAATAAAAAGTTGTTCTATATACTCGATTTCAAAATATTTTACTGTATCCTTAAATGACATTGAAATATGATTAAAAGCTGCTGAGGAAGTTTCAATTATCAGCCGACAAAAGGCAACCCATACAATGCCATTATCTTCATTTTCATTAGGCTCGCCAAATTGATGAATCAAGGAAGTTCTTAAAGATGAAATAATTTTTAAAGTGCGATTAGACCACCAACGTTCTATATTAAATATTTGAGGAATCCAATTTTGTGTTTCTATAAGTTTCTTAGATTCTACTAAAGCTCGATCAATTTTTTCCCAAATGTCATTTACGTATTTATCAGAGTAATTTTTACACTTAATATTTCCGAACCAAACCAGAAATGGATTGATGTCAAAAGCAAATGCATAATTTCCTCTTTCAGCAGCTACTAACCCTGTTGTCGCAGTTCCAGAAAAAGGGTCAAGGATTATATCATCTTTATCGGTAGTAACTAAAAGATTTTCGACAAGTTTAACTCCATATGCTGGAGTTAGCCGCAGCCATCCATGTCTTCTAAGACTTTGATTATATTTAAAGGTGTAATCAGTTCTTTGGCTAACTGTTGATGACATAAATTTATTTTGCATTTAATAAAATTTCAAGTGTGTTATACATTTCCTGTTTGATTAATTCAGAATTTCTGCTAAAAAAATCTGCTAAATCGTAACCCAAAACCTCTTTAGAGAAAACGAAAAGAGATGTTTGACTGCTACCTAAAGTATTACCAATAATTATTCCACTGCGACTGTTTCGATATCTTAAAACTAAATCACCATCCATTTGAGAAGAAAAAATTGCAAATACTGGTAAATATCCATAAGCCCACGCAACAGCAATATTATCTATGTCAGCATTTTGTCTTTTGCTGTCTTTGCTCTTATATCCTTGTCTAACTTCAAATACTACTCCATTCATGGGTGCCGGAACCCTAAGAAAGTTACTGTAATCCGCTATCCACCGAACAACTCTTTCTTTGACATCTTGATTATGAATTTCAGCAAGTTCTAATCGACCATCCAATGAGAGAACTTTATTTTTGTTGGCTTGAGTTGTCGTTGTATATGACCATGTAGCGTATTTAGCATCTGTGTATTCAGCGCAGTCAATCAATATTTGACGAAATAAATTTTCACAGCCTCTACCAATTTGACGATAGATTGATGTCATTCCACCAGCAGCCTTGTGAGCAGCGTACATTAAGTCAGAATCAAGTCCAATCCACGAGTAAAAAGGGTCTGCTCCGTACAATGATAAGAACTGCGTTAAATTTAAGCCTTCTTCTTTATTTCCTTGACCAAACTTTGGTTTATAGCGTTGACATACCTTGAGGGGATCTAAAAATTTTTTAAGATATGTCTTGTCATCAGTCACAATCTGTATCTCTTATATCAGTTTGCTTTAGCTTTAATAGCATACCGAATAATTACAATTTCCAGTCGTAGGCTGGGTTGAGGAAGGTTCACCGTTAGGTGTGCCGTTTAGCGGAACTGCGGCTCAGGCACAACCCAGGATAATGTTGGGTTTCACTCCGTTCAGCCCAACCTACAAACTCCAACAAACCCGCTCCCAAAGCCGTATGTACTTGCATCGCACAACCAATTATAATTCCACTCAAATCATTCTCATACATACTCCGCGTTCCTTTGCGTTTCCCTTAGCGTTCCTTTGCGTTTAAATCATAACTTCGGTTTTTCCTCAATTAATATTTATTCCTCTAAACTTCAAACAACCACAAAAAATATAAACTTATTTAAAGAAACCATTACCAAGTGCATCTATGTCTTACCGAATGTCCCGTCGCGCTTACGCTGAAACTTTTGGTCCCACAGTTGGTGACAAAATCCGTCTTGCTGACACCGAATTATTCATCGAAGTCGAACAAGATTTTACTACCTACGGTGATGAAGTAAAGTTTGGTGGTGGGAAAGTTATCCGCGATGGTATGGGACAATCCCCCATTTCTAATGCTGATGGTGCGGTGGATACGGTAATAACTAATGCTTTAATTCTCGATTGGTGGGGTGTTGTTAAAGCCGATATCGGGATAAAAGACGGCAAAATATTCAAAATTGGTAAAGCCGGAAATCCTTATATTCAGAACAACGTAGACATTATTATCGGTCCCGGAACTGAAGCGATCGCCGGTGAAGGTATGATACTCACAGCAGGCGGTATAGACAGCCACATCCATTTTATTTGTCCGCAACAAATTGAGGTTGCTATTTCCTCCGGTATCACCACAATGTTAGGCGGTGGTACAGGACCGGCAACTGGTACAAATGCTACTACCTGTACGCCGGGAGTCTGGAATATTCACCGAATGCTACAAGCTGCTGATGCTTTCCCGGTAAATTTGGGATTTATGGGTAAAGGGAACTCCAGTCAACCCCAAGGACTCGCTGAACAAGTGGAAGCAGGGGCGATGGGGTTGAAGTTACATGAAGATTGGGGAACTACTCCCGCCGCGATTGATACTTGTTTGAGCGTTGCCGATGAATACGATGTGCAGGTAGCGATTCATACCGACACTTTGAATGAAGCGGGTTTTGTCGAAAATACGATTGCTGCTTTTAAAAACCGGGTTATTCATACTTACCATACTGAAGGCGCGGGAGGAGGACACGCACCGGATATTATCAAGGTTTGTGGGCAAATTAACGTTTTACCATCTTCGACTAACCCTACTCGTCCTTACACTGTCAATACCTTGGACGAACACCTAGATATGTTAATGGTATGTCATCATCTCGACCCTAACATAGCTGAGGATGTGGCTTTTGCTGAGTCGCGTATTCGTAGGGAAACCATCGCTGCTGAGGATATTTTGCACGATTTGGGGGCATTTAGTATGATTGCTTCCGATTCCCAAGCCATGGGAAGAGTAGGAGAAGTTATCATTCGGACTTGGCAGACAGCGCATAAAATGAAGGTGCAGCGAGGAAATCTTGTTTCTGAGGTTGAGGAGAGGTCAGATAATTTACGTGCTAAACGTTATATTGCTAAATATACGATTAACCCAGCAATTACTCACGGTATTTCTCAGTATGTGGGTTCGGTAGAGGAAGGGAAAATCGCCGATTTATGTTTGTGGAATCCGGCATTTTTTGGTGTGAAACCGCAGATAGTAATTAAAGGGGGATTTATTGCTTATTCGCAAATGGGTGATGCTAATGCAAGTATTCCCACACCGCAACCAGTACATATGCAACCAATGTTTGGTAGTTTTGCAAATGCTCGTCATAGTACATCATTTACTTTTGTTTCTCAAGCAGCCCTCGAAAGGGAAATTCCTGATCAATTAGGGTTGAAGAAAAAGGCGATCGCAGTTTTGGGAACACGGGAATTAAGTAAGAGAGATATGAAGTTAAATGATGCTTTACCGCATATAGAAGTAGATTCAGAAACCTACGAAGTTCGAGCGGATGGTGAGTTACTCACTTGCGAACCGGCGACAATTGTACCGATGGCGCAACGATATTTTTTGTTTTAAGTGTTAATTAAAAAGCATTATTTTAGTTAGAATTTTCTTAACTATGATGTAAATCAAACCATGAATATTTACGAGTTGTTACAAACAAAGCGAGAAGAAATTCTGAATACAGCAGCCAAATATGGTGCATACAATGTTCGGATTTTTGGTTCTGTAGCACGTCAAGAAGCAGATGCACAGAGCGATGTAGACTTTTTAGTTGAAATGGATGCTCGACGAAGCCTTTTTGATTTGGGTGGATTACTTATGGAATTGCAAGATTTATTAGGTTGTAATGTTGATGTAGTCACCGAAAAAGGCTTAAGGGAGCGAATTCGCGAACGAGTACTTCAAGAAGCAATTCTTTTATGAGAGATAACCGTGAAAAGTTACGAGATATTTTAGAAGCAATTGAACGTATCAACAAATACGCAGTTCAAGGTAGAAAAAACTTTGAAGAAAATGAACTAATTCAAAGTTGGTTTATGCAAAATTTACAGATTATTGGTGAA
>JBHJOU010000768.1:0-12266 GCA_050329355.1 Rivularia sp. (in: cyanobacteria) | reverse complement strand
ACATTAGCCAAGATAGAATTAGGTACAATTACCAAAGTACCTTTACCAGAACAACGAATTTTTGTAGAACGAAATCCAATAGATTCAACTCTCCCATAAATACTATCTGTAAATTTTCCAGATGGGGGTAAATGAATATATTCACCTGTTACAAAAGGTCTATCTAAATAGATAACAATAGTACCTAAAAATTGCTCCAAAGTCTTTTGTGCTGCAAAAGCAACAGCTAATCCACCAATTCCTAAACCAGTAATTAAACCAATTAAATTGAATCGCTCATTAGCAAAAACTAAAACAGCAATAAATCCTATACTCACATTAACGATAGTTTCAACAATTAACAGTAAATCGTCCGCTTGATAGCCCAATTTCCGAATAATAGCAACACCATATGTTCTAATTAATTGCCGAAAAATACCAGAAGCTAGTATAGCAATACTGAGGATAACTGCTAATTGTACGACATCGTTTAAAAATGATTATAATCCTTTATGCTGTCTAATTAATCCTAAAGATAATAAAATTAAAATTGAAGTACCAGACCATTTTAAAGCTTCACGGTTGATATAGATTAATTTTTCATAGATATCGATTATTTGTGGAGTAAAGAAACGTTTTATAATTGTTTTAATTAGAATAGGAGTGTATCTTCCAATAACAAAAGATGCAATTACGCATAAGAGAAATATTTGTAAACTACGCATCTCTTCTCGCAATATAAATTTAAATATCTCATTCACAATATTCATAATTACCTCTAAATTATAACGGGAGCATCTACGTAAATAGTCGGTTCTTCTATATCGAAGTCAATACCGTAACCTTTCAGCTTCTTATTAACAGTTTCTGTAGCCATTTCAAGTAGTTGACGACGTAATTCCATAGATACTTTACCAGAACCTAAAATAAACAAGCTTACCTGAGCTTGACTTTTTGGCTCATTGTCTTTATTTATAGTTCTAAAATCTATGCGCGTGCTACGTGAATCCAAACCGAAAATATCTTTTGTACTTGTTAAAACTACCTGTTCAATTAATGCTTGTTCTTTAGGATCAACTTGATGATTAAAATTCAAATAAAGAATTGAGATAACCTTTTTTGCTCCAGAAAAGTTCTCAATATTCATTTGAGTTAAAGCATTATTCGGAATTATCATCACAGTTCCTTTACCAGAAGTACGAATTTTTGTAGAACGCCAACCGATAGATTCTACTCGTCCAAATGTACCATCTGGTAAGCCAATATAGTCATCAATATAAAAAGGATGATCGAGATATAGTACAACACCACCAAGAACCTGCTCCAAGGTTTTTTGAGCCGCAAAAGCAACTGCTAAACCACCTATTCCTAAACTAGCTAATAAGCTAAAAATATTGATTTTATGAGTTTCGGTAAAAAAGATAATTCCACTAAAAATAATTGCGAAATAACCCGTAATTTTTACTAAAACAAATAGTTCACTGTTTGCTTGACGACCACTTTTTAAAGCAGTTTCTAAAATATAATCATCTATATATTTTCCTAATATCCGAGAAAATAACCAGCAAGCTTCTACGGTTAAAATTAAACTAATAAGAAATTCTATTGCGGGATAATCATCTAATAGAGGAATAAATAAAGCGACAATCTCTAAAAATCCTAGCCCAAAAGCAAGTCCAATAAAAAATCTATAGGGTTTCAATAACTTTTCGGATTTTTCACTGATTTCGGAAGAAAATAATGACTTTGAGCAGTATTTAATGATGTCACAAAAAAAGTAACCGATAAAAAATACTATAAAGCTGAGTATTCCCAAAACGAATGTCAACTGTATTTTAGGACTTAAGAAAATATTATTTAACAAAAATTCCATTATCAACGAAACTCCTTTTCTGAAAGTACTAATTATTGCTCCCGTATTTAAATTAGCCGTAATAATTTGATTCATTTTGTCTGTAAAATATCTACGTAGTTAGTCGAAATTTTTTAATTGGAAATCAAAACGATTTTAGCTACTTTAATTACATCGTGTTTTAGATTACATAAAATTATTTATTACTGAAAGTTCTTTACAAGTAAAGTATGGTTTAAGTTTATTCTTTAATACACCAATGATAGATTCCCTGATTTATTACAATTTCACTGTAAACTATCTTCTATGTATAAAGCTTTTTTGTCTGCTAACTATATTACTTAGCATTAAATTGATTTATACTTTGACTCAAAAAAATAAAACTCAATCCAAATTAATCGAACTTATTCTCTATAAATCCAGATTCTATGCAAAATCGTTGTTTTTACAACCAGATATCGAACAAAAACCAGGTGTTTGGCTGCACAAATAAATTAAATAAATTAAAATTAAATGATTAAATTAAAATAAACAATTAAAATAAACAATTAAAATAAACAATTAAAATCAAATAAATAATTAAATACTAATAAAATTGGCTTAAAATGAAAATTGCTAAATTTGTTGCAGTAATTAGACAATTGTCAAAAACGATTATACTATCAAAAATATGAGTGATGCTTACAATAGACTCGCGCCATTTATTCAAGAATACATTTACCATCATAACTGGACAGAATTGAGACCAATACAAACTGCTGCTTGCGAAATTATATTTGAAACTGATGCTCATTTATTAATAGCTGCTGCTACAGCTTCGGGTAAGACAGAAGCCGCTTTTTTACCAGTTTTAACTCACTTATACGAAAAACCTGCTAATACTATAGGTGCAATTTATATTGGTCCGATCAAAGCATTAATTAACGACCAATTTGAACGTCTTAACGACTTATTAAAAGAAGCCGATATCCCAGTATATCATTGGCATGGAGATGTTTCTCAAACTCGAAAAAAACAACTTTTAAAAACCCCATCAGGTATTCTCCAAATTACTCCAGAGTCTTTAGAAAGTTTATTAATTAACAAGCATCAGGAATTAACGAGGCTTTTCGGTGATGTTCGTTTTGTAGTTATCGATGAAATTCACGCTTTTATGGGTACCGAAAGAGGTTATCAGATTCTTTGTCAATTGGAAAGACTCGCAAATTTAACCAACAATCAACCGCGCAGAATCGGTTTATCGGCAACTTTAGGTGATTATTCCCTTGCAGAAAATTGGCTGAGTTCTGGTACAAATAAAAGAGTAATTACGCCGGAAATTCAAGCAGGAAAACGACAAATAAAATTAGCTTTAGAACATTTTTATGTTCCTGAGAAAGCCGATAATTCAGAAATTACTGACTACGATCAATATATTTTTAATTTAAGTAAATCGAGTAAATGTCTGATCTTTGCCAACAATAAATCGCAAACCGAATCTATCGTCGCATCCTTGCGTCAAATTGCTGCAACCCAAAACCAAGCAGATATTTATCACGTTCATCATGGTAGTATATCAGCTTCTCTGCGCCAAGCTGCTGAAAATGCAATGCGGGAACCAGATAAACCAGCGGTGACTGCGGCAACTTTGACTTTAGAAGTTGGTGTGGATATTGGCTATTTACAGCGAGTCATTCAGTTAGAATCACCGGATAGTATAGCAAGTTTTTTGCAACGTTTAGGACGCACCGGAAGAAGAGGAGAACCTGCCGATATGCGTTTTATTTGTTCGGAAAAACAACTATCTTTAGAAGCACCGCTTCCCCAACAAATTCCTTGGCAACTTTTACAATCTATCGCAATTATTCAACTTTATTTAGAAGAAAAATGGATCGAACCCATTCAACCAATAAAATACCCATTCAGTCTACTTTATCATCAGACAATGAGTACCTTAGCAGCAATCAAACAAATTTCACCATCTGTTCTTGCTCATCAAGTTTTAAATCTATCCTCTTTTCAACATATTTCATCGGAAGATTATAAATTATTACTGCGTTATTTAGTTAGTATTGACCATATTAACAAAACTGACGAAGGTAAATTAATTATCGGTTTAGCGGGTGAAAAAATAGTCAATAAATTTCAATTTTATGCAGTATTTCCCGAAACTTTAGAATTTCATGTAAAACAAGATGCAACAGATATTGGTACCATTGTGATCATACCTAACGTCGGTAGTCAATTCGGTTTAGCAGGAAAAACTTGGGAAGTTTTAGATGTAGATTTTGCCAAAAAAACAATATTTGTTAAACAAGTTGAAGGCAAAGCCAGTATTTTTTGGCGTGGTGGTCGCGGAACCATTCATAGTAAAATATTGCAACGTATGCGCCGAATTTTATTAGAAGATATAGAGTATGGGTATTTACAAACTAATGCGAAAAACAGATTGCAAGCAGCCCGTCAATTAGCAAGAGATTTTGAGTTAGATAAAGGTAATATATTCAAATTAGAAAAAGGTAAATGCTGTATTTTTCCTTGGATGGGTACCATTGCTTATAATACTTTACAGAGATTGTTAAATAACTTTTGTCGAGAGTCTTTAGAAATTAAATCTTTAGGTGGTATTAATCCTTATTTTATAACCTTAAAATTAGGAAAAGGGAAATTTGAACAACTTAAAACAGAAATTTTTTCATTCTGCGAACAACGTATTATCAATGAACATTTAGTTGCAGATGCAGAAGCACCCGAAATCCAAAAATACGATAAGTTTCTTCCTCATCCTTTATTAAGAAAAGCTTTTGCAACCGATTATTTGAATATTGAAGAAGTTAAACAGGAAATTGGGTTATGGTAAATTTTTAAAATTACAATAAATGTAGCAATATGGAAAGTAAGAAGTAAGAAGTAAGAAGTAAGAAGTAAGAAGTAAGAAATTATTACTCTTAACTCTTAACTCTTAACTCCTAATTTTTAACTCCTAATTTTTAACTCCTAATTTTTAACTCCTAATTTTTAACTCCTAACTTAAAAAAACTAAGATTTAGCACCCATTTCGATCACAGCACTACGCATAAAATTAATCCGCTGTTCAAAATCCAATTGTTGAATGGAATTTACAAAATCATTGGTATTAGATGGCAATTCATAGTCTTGTGGTACTTGAATAACGCTACCATCTTCCATAGCTTGTGCTAGCCTCAACCACACATCAAGCTTAGCGCTAGAACTTAAAGCTGTGTAAGCACTGCTAATATCACTACTAGTACCAGAAACAATATCCCGTTGTGCTTGTAATTGTTCTTGCTTCGGCATTGCCTGGATTTTATCAAATAAAGCTTTCGCAGTTTGCTGTGCAGAATCTTGATTAACAGGATTTAGATTTTCTTTGATATCTAAATAGCCATACCATAGTAAAGCTAATTGAGTATCAGCATCAAAGCTAAGAAATTGTTCTACAGCTTTTCTATTTTTTTCTTCAGTCGTAAAAGTCATAAATTGATGAATTACTAAATAATTGTCTTCTCCTAATTTTTAATCAATTCATACCATTAAATTAACCCTGCCTTCGACATAAATAGGTATTATGACTTAAGATAGATGCCAAATAAGGGAATAGGCAATAGCTAGTAGAGAATAGGGAATACACCAATGTGTTTTTTCGATACGTTACGGGAACGAAGAAGACTTCCGTTGTCGGCTTATATCTTGTACAACTCTTTCATCCCAAAAAAACCGGCTTTCTTGGAAGTCCTAGGTATTAAAACCCTGGTTTTTACTTTAAAAACCTGCTTGTTTAATCCAGATTTAATCCGGTATATTTACTTTAATTATTTTAAAAATTGATTAGATATTTTCATCAACCATTAAATATAACTAGTTATTCAATATACTACTACTATAATTTAAATTTGATACGCTAAAAGTATTGATGTGATGAGCTTTATTACTATATGCACTGGTTATTGACCGGACCATTAACTGTAGAAAAAATCACAGTTAAGATTCAAGATTTGCCAGCATCGTTACAAGGTATCCGCATAGTGCAAATGACAGATTTTCACTATGATGGCTTACGTTTGTCAGAGAAAATGTTAGAAAAAGCCATAATTGCCTGCAACAAAGCACAACCAGATTTAGTTGTTCTTACCGGCGATTATGTAACTGATGATCCTAGTCCAATCAATCAACTAGCACTTAGACTCAAGCATTTACAAAGTCGTTATGGAACTTATGCGGTACTTGGAAATCATGACATACATTACGCTCATTCAAAAGCAGAAATTACATCCGCTTTTAACAGAATTGGAATTGAATTACTTGACAACAAAATTGCTTATCCATTAGGAAAAGAATTACCCTTAGTCGGACTTGCTGAATATTGGTCTCCTCATTTTCATCCTGAATTAGTGATGAACCAATTAGATCCAGAAACACCACGTATAGTACTATCCCATAATCCCGATACCGCTGATATCTTACGGCAGTGGCGAGTAGATTTACAACTATCCGGTCATACTCATGGTGGTCATATTGTAATCCCTGGTGTCGGTCCAGCAATCGTGACTTACAACAATTTTGTTCGCAGTATACCCAGAAAACTGCGTCGTCGGATGCCATTTGTAAAAAAAGAATTCTTCAAAGTCGTCAGAAATTGGCAATGGGCTCAGGGATTTCATCAAATCGGAAACAATCAACTTTATGTAAACAGGGGTTTGGGAACTTATCTACCAGGACGGTTTTTCTGTACTCCAGAAGTCACTGTGATTACCTTAACGTAAGGTTAAAGGTTAAAGGTCAAAGGTTAAAGGTTAAAAACTCCTAACTCTAAAATCCAAAATCCAAAATCCAAAATCCAAAATTTGATCAGTCAGATGATAAACTAAAAGCGCTGGTACAAGGAGCAATGTTAGCGCTATGCATTGGTTGTTATCTGGCCCTTTAAGTGTAGAAAAAATTACAGTAAAAATAGAAAATTTACCAGCATCTACCATTGGTACTCGTATAGTACAGCTTTCAGATTTACATTACGATGGCTTAAGGCTATCGTCAGAAATGCTAGAACAAGCCATTATTACTAGCAATGAAGCTGAGCCGGATTTAGTTGTGTTAACTGGGGACTACATAACTGATGACCCTGCACCAATATACAAACTAGTAAAAAAACTCAAGCATTTACAATCTCGTGTGGGTATATATGCTGTACTCGGCAATCATGATATATGCTACCGCAACGCCAAAAAAGAAGTTACGGCAGCCCTGACAAGTATCGATATTAAGGTTCTTTGGAATGAAATTGCTTATCCTTTTGGCAACAAATTACCATTAGTTGGACTAGCTGATTATTGGTCAAAAGAATTCCATCCCGCATCGGTAATGAATCAGTTAGACGACGCAACACCACGCATCGTTCTATCACACAATCCCGATACAGCCCAAATATTGAAAAAATGGCGAGTCGATTTGCAATTATCAGGTCATACCCACGGCGGACAAATTGTACTTCCCGATATTGGTCCTTTAGTCGTATATTATAAAAAACTTATTCGTAACGTTCCCAAAGAAGTGCGCCGATTTATCCCATTTTTACGGTCGGACTATATTAAGGTTCTCCGACACTGGGAATGGGCGCAAGGGTATCATCGAGTCGGAAAAAATCAGTTATACGTTAATCGTGGTTTGGGTACTTATCTCCCAGGACGCTTGTTTTGTCCCCCGGAAGTCACGGTGATTACTTTAGAGTGAAAAGTTAGGAGTTATAACCTTTAACCTTTGACCTTTAACCTTGAAAACCGTCTCTACTTACGACCGAAAATGTCAGTAATTAAAGACGGTTTATTAAATAGTTAGTAAATTGAGAAAAGTTAAAGATTAGAATTGATTTAACTAAAAACAGGGTGAACAGGAATCGCAATTTCCATCTTAAGTTATCATCTTATGTACATCCGTTCTTGCCTAAAACCTCCAAATTCATTCATCGATAGACTAAAGACTAAAACAAAACATTTACTGGATGTAACATTAGAGAAACTATTGCGATTAGATTAGAGCCGGAGACACAAACTCCAATCAACAGATTTATTATTGGACTTACAACTTGTCTTGTGTCTTGTTTATTAAATTAGCATCAATTTTCTGTAAAATAAACCTGATTTTACTGACTGTAATTATTAGTAACTTTTTGTAACATTTGCTGAAATATTTTAGGAATTAGACACTGTACAAAACAACCATCTTGTGTATTAACCTAGTTACCTATTCCCTATTTCCTAGTTACCTATTTCCTATTCCCTCCCTACATAAATAATCGTTAAGTTAACCTTTATGATGCTGCATCTTCCTCAAAACCTTCTTTACTCCACCCAAACACCCCATAGCGGTTACCATTGGGATAATAGCGATCGCCGTTTTTTTGAAGGTTGGTATTACCGTGTAACTTTACCGCAGGAAAAGCAAACCTTTGCTTTTATGTACTCAATTGAAGATCCAATAGGTGGAAAACCTTACAGCGGTGGTGCAGCACAAATTCTTGGTCCCAATGATGAATATTTATTGCGTACTTTCCCCGATGTAAATAAGTTTTGGGCTTCTAAGGATAATTTGGCTTTAGGTCATTGGGGTAAAACGGATATAGAAAGCCGACCACTTTATCTACGAACAGAAGAATTTACTAGCTACATTCAATCCGGTTATCAAGCTACAACAACCTTAAATCAAGGAATAATTCACGACCCAGGTAACGGTAATTACTGCCGTTGGGAGTATGAAATTAAGCCAGTATATTATTGGGGAGATCGAGACAGCATTCAGCAATCAACCGCAGGTTGGGTATCTTTTTTACAGATTTTTGAACCAGGATGGCAAATTTTGGTAGCCCACGGTTTGGCTAGTGGTTGGATCGATTGGAATGGTAAACGCTATGAATTTACCGAGGCACCTGCTTACAGTGAGAAGAATTGGGGAGGTGCTTTTCCCCAAAAATGGTTTTGGTTGAACTGTAATAGTTTTGATGACGAACCAGATTTAGCCTTAACCGCAGGTGGTGGTAGACGTGGTGTCTTGTGGTGGATGGAATCTGTGGCAATGATTGGCTTGCATTCTGACGGCAAATTTTACGAGTTTGTACCTTGGAATTCCCAAGTTAATTGGAATATCGAACCTTGGGGAAAATGGCAAATGCAGGCTCGTAATTCGCAATATGAAATTGAATTGACGGGAACTACCGATAAAAAGGGTACTCCATTGCGTGCGCCTACTGAACATGGTTTAATATTTGCTTGTCGCGATACCATGCAGGGAAAATTGACTTTAGAATTACGCGAATTAAATGGTATTGAATCCAAAATTATCCTGAAAGCAACCAGCAATCTATGTGGATTAGAAACAGGGGGTGAACCTTGGGACAATTCCTGGCAGAACTATTAGAAATGGTATTATAGGATAATAACCAAATAGCCAATTGGGGCTGTAGCTCAGTTGGATAGAGCGAGCGCCTCCTAAGCGCTAGGTCGCAGGTTCAAGTCTTGCCAGTCCCGTTTTCCAAAGAAAAATAAGAAAAAAATAACACAAAGTAGTTAAACATACTTTTTATTTAACCCCTAAAACAGATAAAATCTTTGATTAAATCTGGTATTCCTTATTGCCACAATGTCATAGAGGCTTCGTGTACACTAAAAACATAACTTAGATGTATACGATTCTTTTAGTAAAACAAAATCACATAACAAAGCATCTGCCGTAAAAAAAATCTCTAGTGCGATAAAATACATTGAAACTAGTTAAAATATCCATAAGATATAACTTTTGGAATCAAAACTAGATAAAAAAAGGGGTCTAACCCCCTGTGCATTTTGCCACAAAATACTTATATTCTGTTGGACATATTAATTATTAACAGTGTATACCTTGCGAGATTTTTTTTAATTGTTTTAGAAAAAATTCCTCTCCAGATAATTTAAGTAATAAAGCCCTGAATAAAATGCTCTTCAAAGGAATTTCTTCTCGGTTAATGCTTCTAATTCTACCGTTAACCTTGTTGTGGGGTTATAAAAAAGTTCAAAGTGTATTTGTACAACCACAAGCAATTTTAGTTTTAGGAGGTTCAACAAAAAGATTAGAACGAGAAAAATTTGCCGCAGATTTTGCAAGTAAATATCCTAACCTACCTATTTGGATTTCGGGAGGTAGTCCTCCAAGTGCGACAAAAAAAGTATTTAGCGAAGCTGGTATTGACTCCAAACGTTTATACTTAGACTATCGAGCTAGTAATACAGTAGAAAACTTTACAACTTTAGTGGATGATTTACACAAAAGAGGAATTAAGAGATTGTATTTAGTTACTTCCGATTATCATATGCGTCGTGCTAGTGTAGTAGGCGAAATAGTTTTAGGTAGTCGGGGAATTGATTTTAATACAGTATCTGTTCCTTCACAAAGTAATTCTGAACCAATAGAGAAATCTATTCGTGACGGAGTAAGGTCTATTGTTTGGGTAGCCACTGGCTTGGATGTTGATAAAAATTATACACAAAAGTAACGACTGCTGCTTTAGAAGTCGGGTTTTTTTATGATGATTTTAAATCTGTTAGAAATATTTTGACTAAAAAACCCGACTTCTTAAAACTAATGCTTATTTGCTTTAGAAGTCGGGTTTTGATCACCATTGTAAGCATCTTGTATAAAATCTGAATTATTATTAGTTATTATTCCCTCCTCCCTACTCCCTTTATTACACATAGCTATCTAATAATTTACGCAACAGCTTTCTCTTGAACAAGCACAAAAGGCTGCACAATCAAAGTATTAAAACGTTTTTCTCGTTGCATATTCCATTCTCCCACTTGTACTGGTGAAGGTTTAGCAATTAGCGCTTCATCAATCCAATTTTGCACCTGTGAAGTTTTATCGCTAGCTATAGCTTCTCCCACATCTAATAAATCTAATTCCGTTGCTACTACAATTACAGAATCTCTTTGCACGTGAGGAATTAACCATCCCCATTCCGATTCATCTAGGATTTCATCCAATTGCGCTCTTAAATCTTGATTAGTCATCAGTCATTAATTGTTCTTCAATAATTAATATATAACAAATTATTAATCTAAAATTCAAAATCCACGTTTGAAATCAAATAACTAAACTTCAGCTTTCATCTCATCAATTTCAAACAAAGAAACAATGACTCCAGCAATTGGGATAGAGATAAAAATACCTAGTAAGCCTGCAACTCTAGCTCCTATTAATAAGGCAAAAAATACTACTACCGGATTTAAATTCAGCGCACCTTGCATTACTCTAGGTGCAATTAAATTATCTTGAATTTGCTGAAGTACAATGCAAGCAGCTAATACTTTCAGTGCCAACCAAACACCTTGAGATAATACAATTAAAGTAATTACGCTGATTCCTAATGTTGCCCCAATACCTGGAATTATATCAAGAAAACCAACTATTACAGATAATACTAAAGGAAAAGGTACTCCTAAGACTACAAAAACTATGAAAGTTGATATTGTTAAAAACAATGTTAATAATAATTGACCTCGAAAAAAGCCCAAAAAGCTGCGTTTCATAATCATCACAAATCTCTTACGTCGAGGCTTGGGAATAATTTTCAAAATAAACAGCCAAAGCTGTTCTCCTTCAAGCAGCATAAAAAAAGCCACAACCGCAATTAAAATGAAAGTTACAAAATTAGTTATAAAACCTTGAAATAGTTCCAAAACAGTAATCAGTCTAGCAACAGCTTGTTCTCTTAATAATTGTTCTAAAGAAGTTAAATCGATTGGAAGATTTCGGTTTCTGAGAATTTGTTCTAATTGTTCTACCCAAGGTACTAAGGAAGTTAAAAACGTGGCTACACTATCAATTAATGTTTGTCCTTGAGATAAAAGTCCTAAGCCTGCTGTTATTGCTAAACCACCAAGAATTACTATACTAACTAAGAAAATAACAACCACTGCTACTGTATGGGGTATAAAACGTTTTAACCATTCAATAGGATAACTGAGTAAAAAAGCCAAAATTGCAGCAAAAGTAAAAATCACAATCACTGCTTGAAAATAATCTATTAATTGTACAATTGCCCAACCGCAAGCAAAGAAAAGTAAAAAGCGAACTAAGGCAAAATTATTTAATCTAGCTAAAAAGTTTTCATTATCTGAACCGTTCATATGATATGTGGGAATAGGAGTAAATAATTTGATTTAATTTGATTTAATTTGATTTAATTTAATTTGATTTAATTTGATTTAATTTGATTTAATTTAATTTAATTTAAAATAATCCAAGCGACTAACGCTACTTCCTTAAAGCATAGTTCTGAAGATTTTGCATCTTATCGTCCTAAATCGTGCAATTTATTAATGGCGATCGCACATTTTTGGGTTACAGTCTCTAACTCTTCCTTGGTTGTGGAAGTCGGAGCCGGAATTAATTCCCCAATCCTGACTGT